>NZ_LHOZ01000055.1:0-117480 GCF_001297205.1 Frigoribacterium sp. RIT-PI-h
GGCGCGGTGCGGTGCCCGCGGGTCGTGGGTCCGCGGTGGGCACCGGTCGCCGGGTCCACGGTCGTCCTCACCCTCGACGGGCGGCGCCGCGTCGCGTCGGCCAGAAGGCCAGCACGACGGCGGCTCCGACGACGGCGACCGCAAGGCCTCGGGCCGGCGGGGTCGACATCGTCGTCAGGACGAAGCCGAGGCCCGGGGCCGAGGCGACGACGATCCGGGCGTCGCGCACGACGTAGGGGTCGCGGTCGTCCGTGTCGTTGGCGTCGCCCCGCAGCACGAGGGATCGCGCGGCGGCGTCCCCGGGCACGGCGGTCGTCGAGACCACCCGGCGGGTCACCGGGACCTCGAAGCCGGGCCGGGGCACCGTCCCCACGTCGCCGGCCCGCACGTCGGCCGCGGCGATCGCCCGCGTGACGCCGGCGCCGCCCGCGGGCACGGTGGGACTCATCGAGCCGGTCAGGACGACCACGAGCGACAGGCCGAGGACCGTCGAGACGGCGAGCCAGAGCAGACAGATCGCACCGACGAGGCCGACCACCGACAGCAGGACGGTGCTCGCGACGTCGACCGGACGACGGCGCGGGCGCCGGCCCGGGCGGTCGCGACGGTCCGCGCGCGCGGCCCGGCCTCGGGCGCCCGGCGCCCCGCTCGGGGCCGGGTCACGGTGTCGACCATCGGTCGGTCCGTCACTCGACGCTGGTCGAGGCGAACTCCCACGCCGGGGCGACCGTACGGCCCTGCAGGGCCGTGGACGCGGCCGTCGCGGCGCTCTGCGGCAGGGTCACCTCGAAGCAGTAGAACTGCGTGCTGGCGGATCCGGCGGCGAGACGCTGCGGGGCCGACGCGCCTGTCGAGGCGAGGGGGCCCGTGCCGATCGTCGTGGGAGCCGTGAAGGCGGCGGCCGTGCATGTCGGGGCGGCTCCGGTGCCGGAGACCACGACGGTCGCCACGCGGACGGTCAGCGCGGAGAAGAGCGAGCCCCCGGCGTCGGCGACGGTCACGCCCGTCGCGGGGACGGCGGCTCGGACCTGGACGTCGGCGGGGACGGTCGTCGTCGCGGTCGTCCGGAGGGCGACGCCCGCGTAGACGCTCTCGCCGGGGCTCAGGGTCTGGGAGCCCGGGGTGAAGATCATGGCCTGGCCGGGGTTGGCCTCGAAGTCGGTGAAGCCGGCCGTGTAGGGCGACGTGACGCTCTGCTGCACCTCGAAGGTGCCCGTGCCGATGCCGGGACCTCCGGAACCGTCACCGGCGTAGACCCATTCGCTGTCGGTCCAGGCGGCGACCGTGTAGCCGAGGCCGCCGACGACGAGGGCGCCGCCGGCGGCGAGCGCCGCGATCTTGCGGAGACGACCTGGTCTCGGCGTGGCCCGGTCGAGCGTCGCCACGTCGCCGTGGGAGGCATCGTCGCGAGGGGCGTCGGAGGCAGAGCTGTGCTGCGGCATGGTGGTGCTCCTGATCCGCGCAGCCTGGTGAGGGCGGCGCTCGGGTGGTGCGATGGACGCCCGTGGTGAGTGGGCGGCGTGCCGGGGTGCGGCGGTGGCGCGGGATGGTGGGGCCCGGCCGGTGAGACGTGCTCACGTGTGTTGACGACGAGTACACCACCCCCGCGCGGGGGCGACAACCCACCCTTTCGGGGGACGGCGCCGGGGTGCCCGTCGCGGGGGCCGGATCAGCGGGCGCCGAGCGCCGGGGTCCGGTCGGCGTGGCCGGCGGTCGTGGCGCGCGCGACCGCCGTCGGCAGTGCCGCGAGCAGCGCGTCGACGTCGGCGTCGGGGCTCGTGTGCCCGATCGTCATGCGCAGCGCACCGCGGGCCGCATCCGCCGGCAGGCCCATGCCGAGCAGCACGTGCGACGGCTCGGGGATGCCCGCCTGGCAGGCCGACCCGGTCGAGACGCTGACGCCGGCGGCGTCGAGCAGGAACAGCAGCGAGTCGCCCTCGCACCCGGCGAAGGTGAAGTGGGCGTTGCCGGGCAGCCGGTCGACGGGGTCGCCTCGCAACACCGCCCCGGGCACCGCCGCCAGCACCCCGGCGATCAGTCGGTCACGCAGCGGCTCGTAGGCCCCGTGCGGCTGCTCGGCCGCGACGGCGAAGGCGACGGCGGCCGGGGCGTCCTGGGGGCCCGAGCGCACCTGCCGCTGCTGCCCGCCGCCGGGGGTCAGCGGCACGACGGGCGCCGCGCGCGACAGGACCAACGCGCCGAGGCCGATCGGCCCGCCGATCTTGTGGGCGCTGACGCTGAGCGCCGCGAGCCCGGAGGTCGCGAAGTCGATCGGCACCTGCCCGTAGGCCGCGACGGCGTCCGAATGCACCGGCACCCCGTGGGCCGCGGCGAGCGCCACGACCTCGTCGACGGGTTGCATCGTGCCGACCTCGTTGTTGGCCCAGAGCAAGCTGACGAGGGCGACGTCGTCGTGCTCGTCGAGGGCCGCGGCGAGGGCGTCGACGCGCAGCCGACCCTGCTCGTCGAGCGGCAGCCAGGTGACGACGGCGCCCTCGTACCGTTCGAGCCACTCGACGGTGTCGACGGTGGCGTGGTGCGCGCCGGCGGGGCCGAGGGGGCGCGGGGGCGGTCGGCCGGCTGCCTCGCCCCCCAGAGCCCCTTGATCGCGAGGTTGGCCGCCTCGGTGCCGCCCGAGGTGAAGACGACCTCGATCGGGCCGCGGCCGAGGGTCGCGGCGACGCGTTCGCGGGCCTCTTCGAGGGCGCGCTTGGCGTTCTGGCCGGCCGAGTGGATGGACGAGGGGTTGCCGACCGTGCCGAGCGCCTCGGCGTAGGCGGCGATGGCCGCCGGATGCATCGGCGTGGTGGCCGCGTGGTCGAGGTAGACGCTCATGTTCGGGTCCTCAGGCTGGGTGGGGCGGTGACGCTCGATGATTTCGGGGCCGACACGCGCCTCCTCTACTGTAATCGCGTGACCGATCCCGACCCCCTGCGCGATCTCGGCATCCGTCCCGGCCCCGACGGGCCGACGCTGCGCGTCTGGTCGGCGTCGGCGTCCCGGGTCGACCTCGTGATCGACGACGCCCCGCACGACCGCGTCGTGCCGATGGTCCGCGACGAGCACGACGTGTGGAGCGCCACCGACGGCGCCCTCACCCCGGGCCGTCGCTATTGGCTGCGCGCCGACGGCCCGGCCGGGGGCGGCAACGCCTTCGACCCGTCGCTCGAGCTGCTCGACCCGTACGCGCGCGGCCTCGGTCGCACCGGACGCGGCACGTGGCAGTCGACCGTCGTCGACGAGTCGTTCGACTGGGGCGGGGTGGCCAAGCCCCGCACGCCGCTCGACCGGGTGGTCGTCTACGAGGCGCACGTCCGCGGTCTGACCCGGTTGGCCCCCTTCGTGCCCGAAGAGCTGCGCGGCAGCTACGCCGGCCTCGCCGCCGAATCGACCATCGCCTACCTGACGGGCCTCGGCGTGACGGCGGTGCAGCTGCTGCCGGTGCACCAGCACGTCGACGAGCAGCGCCTCGTCGCGCAGGGCATCGAGAACTACTGGGGCTACAACACCCTCGGGTACTTCGCCCCGCACGCCGCCTACGCCAGCCGCGACGCGCAGCTGGCCGGCGCCTCGGCGGTCCTGCGCGAGTTCAAGGGCATGGTGCGTCTGCTGCACGAGGCCGGCATCGAGGTCTACCTCGACGTGGTCTACAACCACACGGCCGAAGAGGGCGAGGTCGGCGGGCCGGTCACGAGCCTGCGCGGTCTCGACGGGTCGGCCTACTACCGGCACGACGCAGAGGGCCGTCCGGTCGACGTGACCGGCTGCGGCAACTCGCTCGACACGAGCACGCCGGCCGCCTCGCGACTCGTGCTCGACTCCCTGCGGTACTGGGCGGACGAGGTGCAGATCGACGGGTTCCGCTTCGACCTCGCCGCCACCCTCGGTCGCGGGGCGGACCACGTCTTCGACCCCGAGCACCCGCTGCTGAGCGCTATCGTCGACGATCCGGCGCTCGAGGGCGTCAAGATGATCGCCGAGCCGTGGGACGTCGGCCTGGGCGGCTGGCAGACCGGCGCCTTCCCCGACGGCTGGATCGAGTGGAACGACCGGTTCCGCAACCGGGCCCGCGACTTCTGGCTGACCGACATCGCCGCCGCCCGCTCGCAGGGCGCTCCCCCGTCCGGGCTCGGCAGCCTGGCCTCCAAGCTCAGCGGCTCGAGCAACATCTACGCCCATGAGCGCGGCCCGCTGTCGGGTGTGAACTTCGTCACGGCGCACGACGGCTTCACCCTGCTCGACCTCGTCTCGTACGACGGCAAGCACAACCTCAGCAACGGCGAGGGCAACCGCGACGGCACCGACGACAACCGGTCGTTCAACCACGGGGTCGAGGGCGACAGCGTCAACCCCTGGATCTCGGACGCCCGCCGCCGGTCGATGCGCAACCTGCTCGCCACGCTCTTCGTCTCGGCCGGCATCCCGATGCTGACCGCCGGCGACGAACGCGGTCGCACCCAGCACGGCAACAACAACGCGTACTGCACCGACAGCGAGCTCACCTGGGTCGACTGGTCCGACGAGCCCTGGCACCGGGCCCTGCACGACGACGTCGCCACGCTGGCCCGGCTGCGGGCCGAGAACCCCGCCCTGCGCCCGTCGCGGTTCGGCCTCGACGGCGCCCGCACGATCGGTGCCGACGAGATGTCGTGGCACTCGGCCTCGGGCGACGAGATGCGTCCCGACGAGTGGAACGACCCCGGCGTCCGCACCCTGCAGTACCTCGCGGCCTCGACGCCCGAGCACGAGGCGCCGAACACGGTGCTCGTCGTGGTGCACGGGGCCGAGACCGCCGTCCCGGTGACGCTCCCCCGGCACGACGGGGTGACGGCCTACGAGGCGTTGTGGTCGAGCGACGACCGCAGCCTGCCGCAGGCGTCGGCTCCCGGTGACGACCTGCTCGTCTCGGGGCCGACCGTGGTGGTGTTCCGCGCCACGACGGTCGAGGCCGCACCGTGAGCACGAAGCACGCAGGAGGCGCGCGCGGCCCCGCCACGCCGGCCACCGTCGCGCTCACCACGGCCGGCATCCCGTTCACGGCCCACACGTACGAGCACCACGACACGGCGACGAACTTCGGCGAGGAGGCCGCCGCCGAGCTCGGCCTGTCGGAAGAGCGCGTCTTCAAGACCCTCGTGGTCGACGCCGACGGCACCCTCGTGGTGGGCGTCGTCCCCGTCTCGGGTCGCCTCGACCTCAAGGCGCTCGCCGCCGCCGTCGGGGCGAAGAAGGCCTCACTGGCCGACCCCGCCCTGGTCGAGCGTCGCACGGGTTACGTCGTCGGCGGCATCAGCCCGCTCGGCCAGAGGACCGCCGCGACGACCGTCGTCGACGCGAGCGCCGCCTCCTTCGCCTCGGTCTTCGTCAGCGGCGGGAGGCGCGGGTTCGACATCGAGATCGCCCCCGACGACCTCGTGCGCGCCACCGGCGGCACCTACGCGGCGATCCGTCGCGACTGAGCCGCGCCGCGCCTCCTCGGATCTGCGGCCACGCCGCCACGAAGTGGACGATCCGCCACGCGGGAACGTGGCGGGATGTCGACCTCGTGGCGGGATGGCCGAGTGCGGCACGGGCGGCGCGGGCTAGGGTCGGGCGCATGACCGGCGGCCCGGCCCGGATCGAGGGCACGCTCACCTCGTGGGACGACGAGCGCGGGTTCGGGTTCCTCACCCCGGTCGCGGGGCGGGGTCGCGCGGTCGTCCACATCACGGCGTTCGGGCGCGGCACGGCCCGGCCCCGGGTGGGCGCCGCGTTCTCGTACGGGGTCGACCGCCACGGCGACCGGGGGCCGGCCGCCGTGCGGGTGTCGTCCGTCGGCACGCGCTGGTCCGCACCACGGGCCCGGACACCCCGACCCACGCGGGCCGGCAGGGTCGCCCTTCTCGTCGGGTTGGTCGTCGTGCTCGGGGTCGCCGCAGCCGTCTGGGCCCTGACCCGAGACTCGACGTCGCCGCAGCTCCACGGACTCGCGCCCTGGCTGGTCGGCGGACTGGTCGGCGTCACCGTGCTGACGGCCCTCGTCTACGGACTCGACAAATCCGCGGCCCGGCGAGGACGACGTCGCGTGCCGGAACGGACGCTGCTGCTGCTCGGCCTGCTCGGCGGCTGGCCTGGGGCCCTCGTCGCGCAACAACTGCTGCGCCACAAGACGAGCAAGCGCTCGTTCCAGTTCGCATTCTGGGCCACGGTGGCCACGAACGTGTCCGCGGTCGTCCTCGCTCTCGCGTTGCTGCGTTGACGCCCCGCGAGCTCAGACGCCCCGCGAGCTCAGACCCCAGAAACCCGCCGAGACCCTCGTGCGCGCGCTGGGGTCTCGGCGAGTTCCTAGGGTCTCACGGCAGCGCAGCCTCAGACGAGCTGCTTCTCGCGGGCGAAGTGGCACGCGGCGGTGTGGTCGGCACCGTCGCGACCGTGCGGCAGCATCGTGGGCACCTCGTCCTCGCAACGCGACCGCTGGGCCTCGGGCAGCATCGCGTAGAGCGGGCAGCGGCTGCGGAACCGGCAGCCGGTCTGCTTGACGGTCGGCGTCGGCGGGTCGCCCGGCAGCACGATGTGCTCGCGTGCCCGCTCCTTGACCGGGTCGGGCACCGGCACGGCCGACAGCAGCGCCTGCGTGTACGGGTGCAGGGGGTGCTCGAACACCTCGTCGACCGGGCCCGTCTCGACGGTCCGGCCGAGGTACATCACCGTGACCCGGTCGGCCACGTGCCGGATCACCGAGAGGTCGTGCGACACGAAGAGGTACGACAGGTCGAGCGTCGCCTTGAGCTCGGCCAGCAGGTTGAGCACGCCGGCCTGGATCGAGACGTCGAGCGCCGACACCGGCTCGTCGAGCACGATCAGCTTCGGATCGGCGGCCAGCGCCCGCGCGATCGAGATGCGTTGCCGCTGTCCGCCCGAGAACTCGTGCGGGTAGCGCGTCGCCGCCGCGGGCTCGAGCCCCACGAGACGCATCAGCTCGGGCACCCGACGCGACACCTCGTCGCGGGGTCGACCGATCGCGAGCAGCGGCTCGGCGATGATGTCGCTGACCGGCTGCCGGGGGTCGAGGCTCGCCATCGGGTCCTGGAAGACCATCGAGACCGCGCCGCGCAGCCGCTTCACCGTGGACCCGTCGAGCTTGCGGTCGAGGGCCGTGCCGAGCAGTTCGATGGTGCCGGCCTCGGGCACCCGGAGGTCCATGATCTCGTGCAGCGTCGTGCTCTTGCCCGAGCCGGCCTCGCCCACGAGCCCGAGCGTCTCGCCCTCGCGCACGTCGAGGTCGACCCCGTCGACCGCCCACACGCTGCCGACCCGGCGCTTGAACACGGACCCCTTCGTCAGCGGGAACGTCTTGACCAGTCCGTCGACGTGCAGCACCCGGTCCCGCGACGCCCGCGGCACGGACGCCAGCTCGGAGGTGGGAGCGGGAGGCAGGTCGTAGACGTCCTCGGGGTCGGTGCCCTCGCCCACGAGCTGGTCCGCGTGCAGGCAGGCGGCCCGGTGGCCGACCTCGCCCGCCGGGGCCTGCTCGAGCGCGGGCTCGTCGACGCGGCACTCGGCCGTCGCGAGCGGGCAGCGCGCCGCGAACGGGCAGCCCGGGGCCAGCGACAGCAGCGACGGCGGCGTCCCGGGGATCGGCACGAGCGGCTGGTCCGACCGCTGGTCGAGCCGCGGCAGCGCCCCGATCAGTCCGACCGTGTAGGGCATGCGCGGGTGGGCGAAGAGGTCGTCGGCCGTCGCCGTCTCGACGACGCGGCCGGCGTACATCACGGCGATCCGGTCGGCGAAGCCGGCGATCACGCCCAGGTCGTGGCTGACGAACAGCAGGGCGGCCCCGGTCTCGCGCTGCGCCGTGCGCAGCACCGAGATGACCTGCGCCTGGATCGTCACGTCGAGGGCCGTGGTCGGCTCGTCGGCGAGGATCACGTCGGGGTCGTTGGCGATCGCCATGGCGATCATCGCGCGCTGCCGCATGCCGCCCGAGAACTCGTGCGGGAACGAGTCGACGCGACGCCCGGGCTCGGGGATGCCCACGAGCCCCAGCAGCTCGATCGCCCGCTCGCGCGCCTGCTTCTTCGTGCCGCCGCGGTGGATCAGCACGGTCTCGGCGATCTGCTGACCGACCGTGTACACCGGCGTGAACGCCGACAGCGGGTCCTGGAAGACCATCGCGATCCGTTTGCCGCGGATCGCCGACATCGCCTTGTCGCCGCGACCGAGCAGCTCCTCGCCGTCGAGGGTGATCGAGCCCGTCACCTTGGCCGTCGCGGGCAGCAGACCGAGCACGGCGAGACTCGTGACCGACTTGCCCGAGCCCGACTCGCCGACGATGCCGAGCACCTCGCCGCGGCGCAGCGTGAGGTCGACGCCGCGCACGGCGCGCACGTCTCCGTCCGGGGTCGGGAAGGTCACGGTGAGGTCGTGCACCTCGAGCACCGGAGCCGAGGAGGCGCGGGTGCGGTCGACCGGTTCGGTGAGCGTCATGCGCGCTCCCCCTTCTCGTCGTTCGTGCGGGGCGGAGCGGACGTCGGCAGCGTGTCGGACGCCGGGGACGTGCGGGTCGGCGTCGGCGAGCCGACGTCGGCCCCGGGGGCGGGGCTCGCGGCCTCGGAGACGCCGGCGACGCGGCCGAGCGGCGCCGCGCCTCCTCGGCTCTCGGCCGTCCGGCCGCGGGTGCGACGGCGACGGCCGGTGCGCCCGGCGGTCGAGGGCGGGTCGAGTGCGTCGCGCAGCCCGTCCCCGAGCAGGTTGCTCGCGAGGGCGAACACGATCAGCGCACCAGCCGCGAAGAAGAACAACCACGGCTTGGTGGTCGCCGCGCTCTGGTTCTGGGCGATCAGCGTGCCGAGCGACACGTCGGGCGGCTGCACGCCGAAGCCGAAGTAGGACAGCCCCGACTCCGTGAGCACGGCCGCGCCGATCGCGATGGTGGCGTCGATCACGAGGAACGACGCGACGTTCGGCAGGATGTGCCGGACGATGATCGTGAAGTGGCCGATGCCCATGTAGCGGGCGGCGCGGATGAACTCCCTCTCTTTGATGCTGAGGGTCAGCGAGCGCACCACGCGGGCCGTGATCATCCAGCCGAACAGGGCGAGCAGGGCCACGAGGATCAACCAGCCGTACTGCTTGAGGCGCGGCGAGAGGATCGCGATGATCAGGAACGACGGCAGCACGAGCAGCAGGTCGACGAAGACCATCACGGCCCGGTCGATCCAGCCGCCGAAGTAGCCCGCCATCGCGCCGAGCATGCCGGCGATCACCGTCGAGAACAGGGCGACGAGCAGGCCGATCAGCAGCGACTTCTGCAGGCCACGGGCGGTCTGGGCGAAGACGTCCTGACCGATGTTGTTCGTGCCGAACCAGTGCGCGCCGCTCGGTGGCGACGACAGGGCCGTATAGTCGATGTAGTTGTAGGCGTACGGCGAGACCACCGGGCCGACGAACGCGAAGACGAAGAGCAGCACGATCGTCACGAGGCCGACGGTGGCGCCGCGGTTCGCGAAGAGGCGCCGGAAGGTCAGCGCGAAGCGGTTCGGCGACGTCGCCGCGACCTCTTCTCGCGACTCGGGCGCGACCGCGTCGGACGGCCCGTCGAGCAGGTCGGGTGTGAACCGGGTCATGGGGCGGCCCTACTTCTGCGCGCGGACGCGCGGGTCGAGCACCGCGTTGAGCACGTCCGACACGAAGCCGGCGAGCAGCACGACGACGGCGCTGTAGAGGGTGTACGTGACGACCACGTTGACGTCGTTGGCCTGAACGGCGTCGATGAACCAGGCGCCGAGGCCGTTCCAGGCGAAGATCTTCTCGGTGAAGGTGGCCCCGGTCAGCACGCCGAGGAACGCGAAGGCGAACAGCGTCGTCATCGGGATCAACGCCGTGCGCAGCCCGTGCTTGAAGATCGCCGGACGACGCCGCAGCCCCTTGGCTCGAGCGGTGCGGATGTAGTCGGCCTGCAGCACGTCGAGCATTGTCGCCCGCTGGTACCGGCTGTAGACGGCGATGAGCCCGATGCCGATCGAGATGGTGGGCAGCAGCAGGTGGGCGATGCGGTCCCACGCGATCGTGCCGAACCCGCCGGTCAGGTTGGGGGTCGCCTCGCCGGTGAAGGTGATCAGCTGGTAGCCCAGGACGTCGTTGAGCTTCGTCGCCCCGATCTTGAGCAGCACCGCGGTGAGGAACACCGGCGTCGAGATCAGGACGAACGACAGCACCGACGACACCCGGTCCGAGAACCGGTACTGCCGGATGGCGTTCCAGGTGCCGACCACGACGGCCAGCACGATGCCGAGGATCGACCCCACCAGCAGGAGGCGCAGGCTGACCCCCAGCCTCGGCCCGAATTCCGCCGCGACCGGCTTGTCCTGGATGGTCTGCCCGAGGTCGCCGGTGACCGCTCCGCCGAGCCAGTGGACGTACCGCTCGCCGAGGGGGTCCTTGTCGTTGACCCCGATCGAGGTGAGCTTCGCGTCGACGATCTCGGAGGACGGACGCGGGTTGCGGTCGGCGTAGACGGAACGCGGGTTGAGGGTCGCCGAGGCGAGGAAATAGGTGAGCGACGTCGCGATGAAGACCAGGGCGACGTAGTACACCAGCCGGCGGGCGAGGAATCGGGCCATGGAGATCGACACTAGACGTACCCCGAGCCGCGACCAGCTGGCCAGGTTTCGAGCGTGTAACAAATTCACATGAAAGTTTGCGTGGATTCAAGGCGTCCGTACATTTGGGCTCACGCGGTCAGCTCTCAGGAGGCGTCGCCATCCGTACCCTCATGGGTCGACAGCGACGTGACTCCTGGGTTGATCAGCACTTTTCACCACCCTTCAGTTCGGAGTGCCATGAAGATCACGAAGAAGCTCGGCCTCGCAGCCGGCCTCGTCAGCATCGCCCTCGTCGTCACGGCGTGCAGCGGAGGCGGCGGCGACGACGGCGACGGAGCCGCGAAGAACGGCGAGTTGTCCCCCGACGGCGACATCAACGCCACCGCGGCAGCCGACGTCGAGCAGGGCGGCACGCTGACCCTGCCCCTCAGCCAGCTGCCCTCGTAGTGGAACTACGGCCAGCTCGACGGCGCCCTGGCCGACGCCTCGCTGATCGAGAGCGCCGTGCTGCCCCAACCGTTCCGCATCGACGAGAAGGGCGTCGCGCAGATCGACGAGAACCTCGTCACGAGCGCCGAGGCCACCAGCGAGGACCCGCTCGTCGTGACCTACGACATCAACCCCGACGCGGTGTGGAGCGACGGCACCCCGATCACGGTCGCCGACTTCCAGGCCTGGAAGAGCGCACTCGACGGCTCGAACCCCGAGTACCTCGTCGGCAGCACGCTCGGCCCCGACCGCATGGCCTCGGTGGAGGCGGGCTCGAGCGACAAGCAGGTCGTCGTGACCTACGCCGAGCCCTTCTCGGACTGGAAGAGCATGTTCGCCCCGCTCTACCCGGCGAGCCTCTACAACGACCCGAACGCCTTCAACACGGCCTACGTCGACACCCTCCCGGTCTCGGGCGGTCCCTACAAGGTCGACAAGATCGACACGACGGCCCAGACCGTGACGATCGTGCCCAACGAGACCTGGTGGGGCGACGCCCCGAAGCTGGACTCCGTGGTCTTCCGCGCCCTCGACAGCGACGCCGACGTCGACGCCTACCTGAACGGCGAGATCGACTTCGTCACGGGAAACTCGTCGGAGCGCTACGACCGCCTCAAGGACGCGAAGGACACCGACATCCGCGCGGCACCGTCGGCTCGGTACACGCACGTCGACTTCAGCACCAAGGGCGTCCTCGCCGACGAGAAGATCCGTCAGGCGATCCAGCACGCGGTCGACCGCGACGCGCTCGGCAAGGTCATCACGGGCACCCTGCCCTACGAGCTGACCACGCTCAACAACCACCTCTTCCTCAGCACGGACGGCGCCTACCAGGACAACGCGAAGGAGACCGGGAACTACGACGTCGACGAGGCGAAGAAGATCCTGGCCGACGACGGGTGGGAGCTGAACGGCGACGTGCTCGAGAAGGACGGGAAGCAGCTCGAGATCGCCGTGACGATCCCGTCGGGCACGCCCATCTCGCAGCAGCTGTCCGAGGTCATGCAGAGCCAGCTCGCCGCGGTCGGCATCAAGCTGACGATCAACGCCGTCAGCGTGGACTCCTTCTTCGAGGACAACGTCACGCCGGGCAACTACGACATGACGATCTTCGTCTGGGCCGGCACCGGCTACCAGGCGTCCGGCGTCAGCATCTACAACTCGGACGAGCAGGGCCAGAACTACGGCCGTGTCTCGAGCCCCGAGATCGACGACCTGCTCAGCCAGGCCGTCGCCGAGGGCGACCCCGACAAGGCCGCCGACCTGTACAACCAGGCCGACGAGAAGATCTGGGAGATCGGACACTCGATGCCGATCATCCAGGCGCCGTACATCTCGTTCCAGAGCCCGAAGCTCGCGAACTTCGGCGCCCGCGCCGGTGCGAGCGACGTGGACTGGACGGTCGTCGGCTTCACGAAGTAGGAGCACCGCCCGAGGCCCGTCCGGCCCCTCGCTCAGCGCGGGGCCGGGCGGGCCTTCCGCGTCCGCGCCCGCCGACGCTGCGCCTCCACCAGGCCGGTGGCCAGGGAGTAGCCCGCGTAACCGAGCAACGCGATCGCCAGCAGCGGCACGATCCACGACCGGGCGTCGCCGTTCACGACCTGGTTGACGAACCCGAGCCACGGCACCGAGTACCAGAGCGTGCCGCGCACCTGCTCGGGCAGCACGGCGGCCTCGTCGGGCTCGGAGTTGTTGTCGCCCTTGGTCACGAACGCGGTGCCGCCGTCCGACGACGACACGATCTCGATCACCCGGTGGCTGATCACCTCGGGCCGGCCGCTCTCGATCTGGTAGGTCACGACGTCGCCGATCCGGATCTCGTCGGCCGGGGTCGGCTTCACCACGATGAGGGTGCCCGGGGGCAGCCGCGGCTCCATCGAGCTGGTCAGCACCGTCAGCGGGGTGGCCCCCGCGACCTTCGGCACGACGATCAGCACCGTCGCGAGCCCGAGCACGAGGACGAACAGCCCCGCACTGAAGCCGAGGCCGAGCGCGTGCAGCAGGCCCTTCTCCCGCACGGCGGCGCGGCGGCCGCTCACGGCTGCTCCCCCGCGGTCTCGTCGTCGTCCGGGCGGCGGCGACCGACCGCCCCGAACGCGCCCGCCAGCACGGCGATCGCCGCGATGGGCAGCGGCAGCCAGCTGCCGCGCAACGGCACGGGCACGAAGTCGTCGAGCACGTCGAGGGCGTGGACGGGGAGCTCGGTGTCCGTGCCCGACACGTCGGTGGTCCCGTCCGACGCGTCGTCGCCCGCGGAGGACACCGCCCCGCGGGCCTCACCAGCCGAGGAGGCGCGGGTCGTCACCGCCTCGATCGTCGCGCTCGAGACACGGTCGCCCCCCGCGCCTCCTGCGCCCGTGCCCGCATTCGCGCCCGCGTCCGCCGCGCCGGCGGTCCCGGCCGATGCGCCCCCCGTCGGCACCGCCACCCCGGCCAGGCCGGCGCGCGTGACGAGCACGCCGAAGGCGGGGGTCTGGTCGCCGGTGCCGTCGGAAGCGGAACCGTCGAGGGCGACCGAGACGGTGACCGGCACCTCCTGCCCCGCGGCGAGCCGGACGGGCGCGAGCACGGGGGTGCAGCCGTCACCGGCCAGGGTGACGGGCGGCAGGTCGCCGACGTCGAGGTCGGAGTGCGAGCTGACCGTGACCGCCTCGGCGAACGCGGGCGACGAGGTCGTGACGTCGACGAGGCGGGCACTGAGCGCGGCCGGCCCGCCCGCGCGGGTCTTCCCCCCGCAGGGGCCCGTCCGGCTCGCCCCGCGGCGAGCCGCAGGCCGTCGCCGACCAGCGCCGCGTCGGGGCGGCCCTGCCAGTGCTCGCCGTCGCCGCTGACCATCAGGCGGGGCGCGGTGGCGGCCGTGGCGGGAGCCGGGGCCGACAGGACGCCGGCGGAGGCGACGAGCGCCGTGACGGCGACGACGACCGCGACCACCCGGCCGCCGGTCACCCGCACTGGATGTTCCTCGTCCCGTACTGGTCGTAGACGACCTTGAGGGTGCCGACGGCCATGAGGTCGGTCGGCTGGCCGTCGACCATCACGCGGATGTCGACGCCGATCAGGCCGTCGCCGAAGGGGTCCTTCGGCAGGTTGTCGCGGGTGAAGGCGAAGTGCGGGTAGTCGCCGGTCTGCTCGTTGTTCGAGATCCGGGTGCTGCCGACGTAGGTCGCGTAGCGGGTCGCGGTCGCGCGGGTCGACGGGTCGAAGTCGAGCCACGCGTAGGCCTCGCCGTCGGTGCGACAGACCGCGGTCTGCGCGGGGACGATCGTGTTGTTCTGCACGATGCGGCGGTCCTGCGGGGTCGCGGTCCACGAACCGGCGGCCAGCGACACGGTGAGGACCGGGTTGACGCGTCCGGTGGGCGACGAGGTCGCGATCGAGGTGCGGAGGCACCAGGTCGCACTGGCCTTGGCGGCGAGGCTGCCGGACAGGTTCGGAACGGCCGACCAGGTGCCGCTGACGCTCCCCGACCCGACGGCCGCCGTCGACGTGCAGGCGGACGCGGCGGACACCGGCCAGCCGACGACGGCGATCGACGCGGCGAGGTCCGCCGAGCTGCCCGAGCTCAGGCTGCCGCGCGTCGAGTACGTCGCCGCGACCGTGCCCGAGTTCGTGAAGGTCCACGGCGCCGTGAGCGACCGGGTCGACCCCGAGTAGTCGGCCTGCAGACCGTCGACGGTCCCGGCCGTGAGCCCGACGGCGCCGGTCCCGACCTTCTCGGTGAGGGTGGCGGACACCGTCCAGAGCGCCGAGGCCGCCCCTCCGGAGGCCAGCGCGACGCCGACGATCACGCCGACGACGACGGCGGCCAGGGCCGATCGCGGAGCGGACCGGGGCCGTGGGCCGATCGCGGGCCGCGGCCCGCTCACGACGCGGCGCCCGGTCACGGGGCCACCTGCGTCCCGGTCAGGACGAGCCCGATCGACGAGGTCTGGTTCTGCAGGGTCGCCGGGACGTCCGAGTCGAGGGTGACGACGACGCACCCGGTCGCGGTGGCGCCGGCCGGCAGCGTGAAGTAGCCGCTGCCGGTGTCGAAAGCCGAGGGCCGCGCCGAGTACCCGCCGACGCCCGCGACGCAGTCCGCGGACTTCGTGACGGCGGCGAGCTTCACGGTGAGCTCCCCGGGCAGGGCGGACGCCGACGCCGTGGTGGTCCCGGCCGTGACCCGCATGGCCAGGGCGACCGACCCCGTGTTCGTCGCGCTGAAGGTGCCCGCGGTGGCGCCGCCGGGGCCGAGGGCGGACGTGTCGAGTGCCTTGACGCTGCCGACCGAGAGGCCCGCCGTGCCCGACGCGACCGTGACGGCCGTGGGGGCGACCGCGGAGTTCCACAGCGCGTACGTCCCGCCGGACGCGACGAGTCCGACGGCGACCGCCCCGGCCACGACCGCCGTCGCCGCCCCCAGCGAACGCAGCGGACGACGAGACGAGGAGGCGCGCTCGGGCGAGCGGTGACGCGCGCGTCCGCCGGGCTGTCCGGTCAACGTCTCACCCCCTGGTGGTCGGTCGTGCGATGCGGTGGCCCGTGAGCCCCTGGTCGGCGGGTCGGACGGGAGGTGGCGACCGGACCGCGTCGGGTGCGGTCCGGTCACCGGTCGGTGAGTCGGGGTGCGATGGCCGTCGGGCCACCGGCACCCGCTAGGCGATGGCGCGCTGCTTGAGCGTGAAGGTCAGCTTGCTCAGGTCGAGCGTGCCGCCCTGGCTGGCGGCGTCGGACACCGTCGAGGGCAGCTCGACGACGAAGGTCACGACGGCCGAGGTGCTGCCGGCGGACACGGGGGCGACGACGTAGCTGCCGGCCGTGCTGCCCGCGGTGACGCCGGACGGCAGGGTCGTGGCGCCGGCGGCGGTCGAGAGGGTCAGCGTGTTCGTCACGTACGGCTTGAGGCTGCCGGTGACCGAGGCCGCGTCGTAGGTGAGGTCGGCCCGCAGGTCGTTGCCCGAGGCGGCGATCGTGATCGGCTGCGTGAACTGCAGCTTGCTGCCGGGGACGATCTTGTAGGCGGCGACCTGGGCGGTCGTCAGGGCCGTGCTCCGGCCGTTCGTGACGTCGGTCCAGCTGCCCGCCGACGACTGGGCGAGCGAGAGGGTGCCCGAGGCGACGCTGGCGGCGTTGACCTCGGTGCTGGCGTTCCAGAGGGCGAAGGTCCCGGCACCACCGAGGAGGAGGGCGATGCCGGCGGCACCGGCGACGGCACCCTTGACGAGCTTGTTCATGTGGGTCCTGTTCCGCGCACCGAGGCGCGCTCGAGCACCGCCGTGCACCGTCGGTCGGGTCGACGTCGGGGTGGCACACGGCGCTGCGGGGGCTGTCGGCTCCGGGTCGGGCGGCCGATCGATGTCGTCGGGCGCCGGGCTCTCGAGGAGTTCGGGTTCTTCGGGCGGGCAGGCCGCGACGACAGGTTCGACATTACGCGGTCCTCCAAAGTGCCGACAGGCCATCCATGCCGATGCATGCACCCAGTTGGGGGGACAAAACGGACCGTGACGTCTGTCGGTGACAGGGTGGACACCGGTTTGTACCCCGAAATGCCTGATCTGCCCCCCGATCCGCCCCCGGCGCCCCTCCCGGGGCCCGGGTCGCGTCCGGGTCGGGACCGGGTGGGCCAGACCGGGTACGGTCGACAGCGTGGCGACAGCATACGAACCCAGAGTCGGGCGGATCCCCATCACGGGCCTCACCCCGACGACACCCGACCGAGTGTTCCCGACGAAGGCCTTCTCCGGCGAGGTGGTCACCTTCGGGGCGACCGTCTTCCGCGAGGGCCACGACCTGATCGGGGCCGACCTCGTCACGATCGACCCCGAGGGCGCCGAGACCCGGCACCGCATGGCCGCCGGCATCCCCGGCACCGACCGGTGGACGGCCCAGGTGCAGCTCGAGACCGAGGGCGACTGGGCCTGGCAGGTCGAGGCCTACACCGACGACTGGGCCACGTGGCTGCACGCGGCCGAGATCAAGGTGCCGGCCGGGCTCGACGTCGAGGTCACCTTCGCCCTCGGCAGTCGGCTGCTGGCGGACGCCGTCGACGAGTACCCCGACACGACCCTCATCCGCGACGCGGCCAAGGCGCTCGCGAACCCCGCCCTCTCCCCTGCCTCGCGCCTCCGTGTCGCCACCGACCCGCGCCTCGCCGCGGTCCTCCTGGTGAAGCCGCTCGCGAGCCTCGTCACGCGCAGCGCCCCCGAGGCACTCCGGGTCGAGCGGAGCCGCGCCGGCCTCGGCAGCTGGTACGAGTTCTTCCCCCGCAGCGAGGGCGCCCGCAAGCAGGCCGACGGCACGTGGAAGAGCGGCACGTTCCGCACCGCGGCCCGCCGCCTTCCGTCGATCGCCCGCATGGGCTTCGACGTCGTGTACATCCCGCCCGTGCACCCGATCGGGACGACGTTCCGCAAGGGGCCGAACAACTCGCTGACCGCCGGTCCGGCCGACCCGGGCTCGCCCTACGCCATCGGCTCGGCCGACGGCGGCCACGACGCGGTGCACCCCGACCTCGGCACCGTCGCGGACTTCCGTTGGTTCGTCGACGCCGCGAAGAACGCCGGCCTCGAGCTCGCCCTCGACCTGGCGCTGCAGTGCTCGCCCGACCACCCCTGGGTCACCGAGCACCCCGAGTGGTTCACGACCCTGCCCGACGGCACGATCGCCTACGCCGAGAACCCGCCCAAGAAGTACCAGGACATCTACCCCCTCAACTTCGACAACGACTACGAGGGCGTGAGCCGCGAGGTGCTGCGCATCGTGCGGCACTGGATCGAGCTCGGTGTCACCATCTTCCGCGTCGACAACCCGCACACGAAGCCGGTGCGCTTCTGGGAGTGGCTGCTGCACGAGATCCGGCAGACGAACCCCGAGGTGGTCTTCCTCTCGGAGGCCTTCACGAAGCCGGCCATGATGCAGGCGCTCGCGCAGGTGGGGTTCCACCAGTCGTACACGTACTTCACCTGGCGCAACGAGAAATGGGAACTCGAGGAGTACCTCGACGAGCTGTCGAAGGAGACGAGTGCCTGGCTGCGCCCGAATCTCTTCGTCAACACGCACGACATCCTCACGCCCTACCTGCAGTTCGGTGGGCCCGCGGCGTACAAGATCCGTGCCGCGATCGCCGCGACGGCCTCGCCGACCTGGGGCGTCTACTCGGGCTACGAGCTCTTCGAGGACGTGGCGCGACCGGGCAGCGAAGAGAACATCGACAACGAGAAGTACGAGTACAAGCCCCGCGACTGGGCCGCCGCCGAAGAGGCCGGGGCGTCGCTGGCGCCGTACCTGACGCAGCTCAACCGCATCCGCGCCTCCCACCCGGCCCTGCGTCAGCTGCGCAACCTCGAGATCCACTCGAGCGACGACGAGTCGATCCTCGTCTTCTCGAAGTACCTGTCCCGTGCGCACACCCGCAGCGGACGTGCCGACGGCATCATCGTCGTCGCCAACGTCGACCCGCACTCCGCGCGCGAGACGACCGTCCACCTCGACGTCACGAAGTTCGGGCTGCAGCCCGGTGGCACCTACACCGTGCGCGACCTCATCACCGGTCAGTCGTGGACCTGGGGCGACGACAACTACGTCCGACTGGACGCCTTCGTCGAACCGGTGCACGTGCTCTCCGTCGACCTCAACCGAGCCCCGTAGGAGCGCCCCCGATGACCACCACTCCCCCGACCGGCCCCGACGCCGGCCCCGACCAGGGCACCGACACCCGGGTCGACCCCGCCGTGGCGAGCGACGCCGACGGCCTGTTCTCCCTCGGCGACGACGAGGTCTTCTCCGCCGCCACCGGCACGCACGGCCACCCGCACGCCGTCCTCGGCGCGCACCCCCGCGGCGGCCGTACCGCCGTCCGCGTCGTCCGACCGCTCGCCGAGACGGTCACCGTGACCGGCGCCTCCGGGTCGTCTTTCGCGCTCGAGCACGTGGCCCACGGCCTCTGGCAGGGCGTCACGAGCGAGCCGATCGGCGCGTACACGATCGAGGCGACCTACGACGGAGGCGCGGCGTGGGTCTCCGACGACCCCTACCGTTTCGCCCCCACCGTCACCGAGTTCGACCTGTACCTCTTCGGCGAGGGCCGCCACGAGCAGCTCTGGAAGATGCTCGGCAGCCACGTGCGCGAGCACGAGGGCGTCACCGGCACCTCGTTCGCCGTCTGGGCGCCCCACGCCCGTGCCGTCCGCGTGAAGGGCGACCTCAACGGCTGGAACGGTGAGCGGCACGCGATGCGCCGCCTCGACGGCAACGGCGTCTGGGAGCTCTTCGTGCCCGGCGTCAAGGACGGCATCTACAAGTACGAGGTGCTCACACCCGACGACGTCTGGGTCGAGCGCGCCGACCCGATGGCTCGCACCTCGGAGGTGCCGCCGCTCACCGGCTCGGTGGTCACCAAGGCCGCCCACGCCTGGTCCGACGACGCCTGGATGGCCTCCCGCGCCGAGAACGACGTCCACGCCGGCCCGATGAGCGTCTACGAGCTGCACGTCGGCTCGTGGCGACCGGGGCTGAACTACCGCGAACTGGCCGACCAGCTGATCGAGTACGTCGGCGAGCTCGGCTTCACCCACGTCGAGTTCATGCCGCTCGCCGAGCACCCCTTCGGCGGCTCGTGGGGCTACCAGGTCACCGGCTACTACGCCGTCACCAGCCGCTTCGGCAGCCCCGACGACCTGCGCTACCTGATCGACCGCCTCCACCAGGCCGGCATCGGCGTCATCATGGACTGGGTGCCCGGGCACTTCCCGAAGGACGAGTGGGCCCTCGCGAAGTTCGACGGCCGCGCCGTCTACGAGCACTCCGACCCCCGCCGCGGCGAACAGCCCGACTGGGGCACGCTGGTCTTCAACTTCGGCGACTCGCAGGTGCGCAACTTCCTCGTCTCGAACGCGCTCTACTGGCTCGAGGAGTTCCACATCGACGGGCTGCGCGTCGACGCCGTGGCCTCGATGCTCTACCTCGACTACAGCCGCAACGAGGGCGAGTGGTTGCCGAACGAGTTCGGCGGACGCGAGAACCTCGAGGCCATCAGCTTCCTGCAGGAGGCCAACGCCACGGCCTACAAGCGCCACCCCGGCATCGTCATGATCGCCGAAGAGAGCACGAGCTGGCCCGGCGTGACCCGCCCGACCAGCGAGGGCGGCCTGGGCTTCGGCCTCAAGTGGAACATGGGCTGGATGCACGACACCCTCGGCTACGTCGCCGAGGACCCGCTCTACCGTTCGCACCACCACGGCGAGATCACCTTCTCGTTCGTCTATGCGTTCAGCGAGAACTTCATGCTGCCGATCAGCCACGACGAGGTCGTGCACGGCAAGGGGTCGCTGCTCAACAAGATGCCGGGCGACCAATGGCAGAAGCTCGCGAACCTGCGTGCCTACCTCGCGTACATGTGGGGCCACCCCGGCAAACAGCTGCTCTTCATGGGCAGCGAGTTCGGCCAGCCCGGCGAGTGGAGCGAAGAACGAGGGCTCGACTGGTGGATCCTCGACCAGCCCGTGCACCAGGGGCTCCACGGACTCGTGTCGCGCCTCAACGAGGTGTACCGCGACGAGCCGGCGCTCTGGGCGCACGACTTCGACACCGACGGCTTCGAGTGGATCGACGGCGGCGCCGCCCAGCACAGCGTCGTCGCGTTCCTCCGCAAGTCCGGCTCGGGCGATTCGGTCGCCGTCCTGGCGAACTTCTCGGGTGAACCGGTGCACATGCGCTTCGGCCTGCCCGAGGCCGGCCGGTGGGACGAGATCCTGAACACCGACGCCGAGATCTACGGCGGTTCGGGTGTCGGCAACTTCGGCGGCGTCACCGCGACCGACGACCCCTGGGCCGGACGCCCCGCCGCGGCCGACGTCCAGTTGCCGCCGCTCGGCGTCGTCTGGCTCAAGCTGCGCCGCTGAGCCACCGCCCCTCCACGACGGAACCCCCGCCACCCTTCCGGGTCGCGGGGGTTCCGTCGCTCACGCAGGAGGCGCGGCTCAGTACAACAGCATCGCCAGACGACGGCGGGCGGTCGCCACCCGGGGGTCGTCCACCCCGACGATCTCGAAGTACTCGAGCAGGCGGGCCCGGGCGGCATCGCGGCCCGCGGGGTCGAGCGACGGGAAGACGGTCAGCACACGGTCGAAGGCGTCGTCGATGTGCCCGCCGCTGAGGTCGAGGTCGGCCACGTCGAGCTGGGCGCCGAGATCGGTGGGGGCGGCGGCGGCCGCCGCGCGGACGTCGGCCAGGGACGCGCCCTGCAGCCGCTCGAGCAGCGACACCTGGGCGAGACCGGCCACGGCGAGCTGGTCGCGAGGGTCTTGCGCGATGGCGGTCTTGTACGCGGTGATCGCCGCGGCGTAGTCCCCCCGGTCGATCGCGTCGTAGGCGTCCTGGTGGTGCGGGGGCAGAGGCTCCGGCTCGGGCTCGACCTCGTCGGCCTCGCCCGCCGGGGCGCCGGCGCCCGCCGCCGTGCCGGTCACGCCGTTCTGCGCGGCGAGCTCGAGCACCTGCTCGAAGACGTCGCGCACCTGGGCCTCGGGCAGGGCCCCGACGAAGAGCTGGACGGGGCGGCCGCCGATCACCGCGGCGACCGCCGGGATCGACTGGGCCTGGAACGCCTGCGTCAGCTGGGGGGTGGCGGCGACGTCGACCTTGACGAGCAGCAGGCGGCCGGCGTACTCGCCGACCAGCTTGTCGAGGACCGGCGAGAGCTGTTTGCACGGGCCGCACCACTCCGCCCAGAGGTCGACGATCACCGGGACGGTGTTGCTGATCTCGAGGACCGGCGTGAAGGTGGCGTCGGTCGCGTCGAGCACGAGGCCCGGCGCCGCGACCGGCCCGGCGGCGGGGGCCGGGGCGCCACCCGCGCCTCCTGCGGTCGCGCCGTCGGCGGGCGAGCCGTCGGACGGGCCGGCCGGGGCGGGGGCCGGCGCGCGGTTGACGAGCGACGAGAGGTCGACGGCGCCGCGGAGACCCGCGGGGACGGGGGGAAGGTTGGTCATGGCAGCTCCTTGGCAGAGGTGAGGGCCTGGCTGAAACCGAGCAGGACGATCGGGTCGTCGCTGCCGACGGGCGGGACGGAGAACAAGAGCTCGACGCCGTAGGTCGCCTCGATGCCCTTCGACGACTCGTCGAGGCCCAGCAGGGTCTTGACGGTGCCCTCGGGGTTGACCTTGGCGCCGGTGGCCGTCGGCTTGACGGTCTCGATCTCGTTGAGCGCGACCGAGACGATGGCTCCGGCGTCGTTGGTGGCGAACGCGACCGGGGTCTCGTCGTCGGCCTGCGACGTGTAGTCGATCGACGCGGTGGTCGGCAGGGCCGCGCGCTTGGCGTCCTTGTAGGCCTTGCCGATCTTCTCGCGCAGGGTGTCACCCTCGGTCTGGAACTGGGCGGCGTACTGGCTCTCGTCACCGTTGCGCAGGATGTCGCCGTAGGCCTCGGCGAGCTGGTCGGGCTGCAGCTCGAGCAGCTTGACGTCGGGCGAGAGCCGGGCCGCACCGATCGACGCGGGGGCGACCGTCAACGGGGTCTGCGTCTGGAGACTGACCGCGTACTCGACCTTGTAGGGGTCTCGCGCGGTCTCTTGTTCGAGCGTGAGGGCGACGGGTGCGACGCTCGTGTCGGCGTCCTGCACGACGACGAACGCCGACCGCGGCCACGAGTCGGCCTGCTGCGGCAGCGTGAGCGTGACCGTGCCGGTCGGGATGGCCAGGGGGGCGGCAGCCGCCGCGTCCTTGGACCGGATCGTGTAGTTCGCCTGGCGCTGTTCGAGGGCGGGACCCGTGAAGCGGGTGGCCGCGAGGTCGGCGTTCAGCGAGGCGTCCGCTTCGGTCGCCGTGGCCGAGATGCGTTCGACGATGCGCTTCGCCTGAGCGATGCTGATCACGGGGGGCTGCAGTGCGTTGCCCTGGTCACCGGACTCCGCGCCGTCGGTCGAGGTGGGCGTCGGGGTCGGGGTGGCCGAGTCGGAACCCGCCACCGGCGCCTGCTGCGGCCAGTAGTCGGCGGTGCACGCCGACAGGGCGAGCGACGACACCAACACGATCGGAGCCACGGCGACGAGCCGACGGATGCCGCGGGCACGCCCACGGCCGGGTGCGAGCGTCTCGGTGCCGGCGGCGTCGAGCGCCTTGACCGCCTTGCGCCCGGCCCGGCGCGACAGGCGGGGTCGCTTCCCGTCGCCCGAGCGTCGACGCGGGCCGCGCGTGCGGCGGTGGTGCAGGATCGCCCAGACGTACAGGCCGATGCCGATCAGCAGGACCACGAGGCCGCCGACGATGAGCGGACCGGCCAGGGGCGTCGCGGTCGAGAGCGGCCAGGTGATGCGGACGTCGGCCGGGGCCGGCTGCGTGCCGTCCGAGACGATGACGAGCGAGACGTCGTCGGGCGCGTCGAGAGAGAAGGTGAGGTCTCTGCCGGTGAACTGGTCGAACCAGAGGTCGGAGTCGGTCGGGTCGGGGACCTCGGCGGTGTCGCCGGCGACCGTACGGCTGGCGAGTTCGCCGGTGTTCTGGTCGTATTCGACCTCGTTGTAGCTCGCGTCACCCACCCAGCCGAGCACGTCGGACGTGCGGCCGTAGGCGGCGAACGCGGTGTCCCCACCGGAGACCGACACCGTCTGACGCCCGTCGTGGCCGTGCAACGCCGAGGCCGGGACGACCGTGACGGTCGCGTCGGAGTCGCTGGTGTCGACCTGGGACGACACGCTCGGCGGGGGCGCGAAGACGGTGCGTTGGGCGAAGCCCAACGCCACCATCACCGCCGCCAGGACGACGACGACGACTGCGACGATGAAACGCACGTTTCTCTCCCTCCGAGCCACCATCCCGGTCGGGGCGCCAGGAACCGTCGTGGTCGACGACGGGCCTCGCACGAGCCTGGCCAGGAGGCCGGGCGCGGCAGCAGAATTTAAGACGGCTCAGCGTATCCGACGAGGCTGAGAGGCGCCTAACCCGTCGGTCGGCGTCCATCGAGGGCCTCCCACTAGCATCGTGTCGCGGGCCGCGCTCCCCTGGCCCGAACCCTGCACCGAAGGAGACACCGTGGCCGCTGACGAAGCCGATTTCGGCATTGAACTCCGGGGCTACCGCAAGGACGAGGTCGACCGCGTGCTCGGCGACCTGCGGCGCGAGCTCATCAAGGCCAACGCCGACCGGGCCGACCGGGCGAGCGAGGTCGCTTTCCTCCAGCAGCGGGTGGACGAGATCCGTGCCGAGCTCGAAGAGGCCGGCACCCCCACGTACTCGGGCCTCGGCAGCAAGCTCGAGCAGACCCTGCGTCTGGCCGAACAGCAGTCCACCCTCCTGATCAGCCAGGCCGACATCGACGCCGAAGCCCTGCGCTCGTCCTCCACGGCCGAGGCGAAGCGCCTGCTCGACGACGCCACCGAGCGGGCGGCGGCCGTGCTCGACGACGCCCGGGGCCGTGCCGCGGCGCAGGTCGCCGAGTCCACCGCCGACGCCGACCGTCTGGTCGCGCGCGCCAAGGCCGAGGCACGCGACCTGCTGCAAGAGGCGCAGCGCGACGCCATCTCGATCCGCGGGTCGGCGGCGACCGAGGCCGCCCAGAACGTCTCGACGGCGCGACGGGAAGCAGCCGCGCTGCGGGCCGAGGCCGAGCACGAGGCGCCGAGCAGCGGGCCGCCGTCGCCCGGGACCCCGCCCGGGCCCGCGACGAGGCCGAGACGCTCGCCGCCGACACCCGCGAGGCCCGAGCCGTCCTCGAGAGCGACTCCGAGCGCCAGCGCGCCGACCTCGACCGCGCGGGCGTCACGGTCCGCGCCGAGCTGGCCCGCCTCGACGCGACCACCCGCGCCGACCTCGACGCCGAGGTCGGCGCCCGCCGCGCCGACCTCGCGCGCGCGACCACGGCCGCCCGCGCCGACCCGGCCGACGCCGTCGCGTCCCAGCGAGCCGAACTCGCGCGCGACGCCGCCGCGGCCCGCGCCGAGCTCGCCCCCGAGGTCGCCGAGACCAGGGCGCCCCTCGCCCGCGCCGCCGACGCCCCCCGTGCCGATCTCACCGACGAGGTCGAGTCCACCCGGGTCGAGCTCGAGCGCGAGATCGCCACCGGTCGCGACCGCCTCGCGGCCGAGATCGCGCAGGCCCGGGCCGACCTCGAGAAAGAGATGGGTGACGCCCGCACCGAACTCGACCGCGAGACCCGGCGTCGCCGCGACGAACTCGACCTCGCCGAGACCACGTCACGCGAACGCATCGAGCGGGTCACCGTCGAGGCCGACGAGCGCCTCCCCCGTGAGAGCGAGGCGCAGGCCGACCGTCCCGCCCGCGAGGACGCCGACCGACGGGCCGAACTCGCGGCCGAGATCGAGCAGGCCCGCGCCGAACTCGCCGCCGAGACCGCCGAGGCCCGCGCCGCCCTGGCGGACGAGACCGAGGCCCAGCGCGCCCGCCTGGCCGCCGACGACGTCCGGGTCCGGGCCGGGCTCGAGGCCGACCGCGAGCGGGCCACGGCCGACCTGCGTCGCGACGTCGACCAGGGGCGGGCCGACCTCGAGGGCGAGGTGCTGGCCCGGCGCGACGCAGCCGCGGTCGAGCTCACACAGCGACACCAGCCGGCCGCCGCCGAGACCCAAGAGCTGCCCGACTCGGCGGCCGAACAGCTCGCCGAGCCCCCCCGCCGTGCCACCGCGGTGCGGCGCGAGGCCGACGAGCTCGAACGCAGCGCGAACGAGTACGCCCGGACGACGCGGACGGGCGCCGACGAGACGGCCCACGAGGTCCTCACCAACGCCGACGAACGGTCGCGGTCGATCCTGGCCGACGCCCAGCAGCGGGCCGACGACATCGTCGGCGACGCCGAAGAGCGCCTCGCCGAGATCACGCGCGAACGCGACGCCGTCGCCGACTACTTCGAGAACCTGCGTGGCATGATCGGACAAGTCGGCGGCGGTACGCCAGAGTAGGACGACAGGCCGTGTCGGGCAGTCGGTGCCGCCGTGGCCTCGACCGGCCCGCGCCGTCGACAGGAGCCCGCCCGTGAAGATCCACAACCCGTTCCGCATCGGTCTGCTCGCGGGCCTGGGCGTGCTCGTCGCCCTCGTGATCGGGGGTGCCGTCGGCCAGCTCTCGACGATCCTGACCTACGTGGGCGCAGCCCTGTTCATCTCGCTGGGTCTCGACCCGATCGTCTCGTGGCTCGAGAAGCGCCGGGTGCCCCGGGGCATCGCCATCGTGATCGTCCTCGTGGCGGTGGTCGGCGCGTTCGTGGGCGTCGTGTTCGCGATCGTGCCCGTCATCGTGCAGCAGACCACGAGCCTGATCGAGGCGCTGACCTCGTACCTGCAGAGCGTCACCACCCAGCAGTTCGTCGACAACCTGCAAGAACTCGTCCCGCAGAACGTCTTCGACGTGCAGAACGCGCTCGACTCCATCGTCGACTTCCTGACCAACCCCGACAACGTCGTCACGATCGGCGGCGGAGTCCTCGCCGTCGGCGTGGCGATCGGCAACGGCCTCTTCGGCACGGTCGTCGTGGTCATCCTGACGATCTACTTCACCTCGTCGATTAACAGCGTCAAGCGCGCTCTGTACCAGCTCGTCCCGGCCTCGAAGCGTGCCACGTTCGTCGACATCTCCGAACAGATCAGCCAGTCGGTGGGTCGGTACGTCATCGGGCAGTTCACGCTCGCGGCGCTCAACGGCATCCTCAGCTTCGTGTTCCTCACCATCATCGGTGCCCAGCAGCCGGCCGTCTTCGCCTTCATCGCGTTCCTCGGCTCGATCATCCCCCTCGTCGGCACCATCAGCGGTTCGGCGATCATCGTGCTGGCGCAGATCGCGCTGTTGCCCCAATCACCGGCCACCTGGGTCACCGCGGCCGTCTACTACCTCGTCTACATGCAGGTCGAGGCCTATCTGCTGAGTCCGCGCATCATGCGTCGGGCGGTCCGCGTCCCGGGCGTGATCGTGGTCATCGCCGCCCTCGTCGGGGGCACGCTGCTGGGCGTGCTCGGCGCGCTCATCGCCATCCCGGTCGCCGCGTCGATCTTGCTGATCATCCGCGCGGTTTACGTACCGCGCCAGAACCAGCTCTGAGGGGCATCACACCCGCCAGCTGCGCCCCACGGTGGGCGAGGGGCGGGCCGCCGTCCGGCGCCCGTGCCGGCAGGAGGCGCGGGGTGGCCCGGGGGACGGCAACGGCAGGGCACCGGGGGCGACCCGGCCGACGATCTCGGTCAGCACGCGGCTGGTCTGCTCCTCGCCGACCCACAGATGTTTGCCGCCCTCGACGGCGACGACCTCGGCCTCGGGCACGAGGGCGAACCGTCGTCGCGCCTCGTCGGGCCGCAGGTAGTCGTCGAACTCGGGCACGACGGCGACCACGGGCCGCCCGGAGCCGTGCCAGGCCGTGAGCTCGGCATCGGACGTGCGGTGCAGGGGCGGGGACAGCAGGACGACGCCCGCCACCTCGACGGCGCGGCCGTGCTTCAAGGCGCCCTCGGTGCCGAACGACCAGCCCGCCAACCACGGGGAGGGCCGACCGCGAGCGCGCACGAAGGCCACGGCAGCGGCGAGGTCGGCCGCTTCGGCCACTCCCTCGCCGAACTCGCCCTCGGACCGCCCGCGAGGGGACGACACCCCGCGGAAGTTGAACCGCAGCACGGCCAGGTCGGCCAGGGCCGGCAGGCGGGCCGCGGCCTTGCGGATGACGTGGGAGTCCATGAACCCACCGGCGGTGGGCCGGGGGGGCAGTGCGACGATCGTGCCGACGGGCTCGCGGGCCGCCGGGGGGCTCAACTCGCCCACCAGCGTCAGACCGTCGCCGGTGTGCAGTTCGACGTCTTCGCGGCGCGCGGGCAGCAGGACTCCCCCGCGGATGTCGAGGGCGTCGGTGTCGGGGGTGGTCACGAGATCCTCCAGCAGTGGGTGTGCCAATGACGGCGCGCTGCCAGGTCGTCCTCGGCACCGAAGAGCCCGTCGGCGCGCCACGCCACGACGTGCGGTGTCGACGGGGCGATGCCCAGCGAGCAGCCGGGGCAGACGTATTCTTTGACGGCCGACGACGCCGAGACCGATTGCACGTTGAACGAACGCCCGTGCTTGGTCTCGACCGTCAGGCCGCCGAACGACGCCCGGCTGATGTCGTACGCCTCGTCGGCCTCACGCCGGTCGCGTGAGCGACGGGAGCGGTTGCTGCGGGGCATGACGACCAGCGTAGCAACGGCCCTCGGGGTCGAGGGCCGTGCGACGGGTCAGTACCAGTTGTTGGCGACGGAATGCGCCCAGGCACCACACGGGGTGCTGTAGCGACCGCCGATGTAGTTGAGTCCCCAGGTGATCTGCGTCGCCGGGTTGGTCTGCCAGTCGGCGCCGACGGAACCCATCTTGCTGCCGGGCAGAGCCTGAGGGATGCCGTACGCACCACTCGACCGGTTCGACGCGTAGACGTTCCAGCCGGACTCTTTCTGCCACAGGGACACGAGGCAGTCGTACTGGTCGGAACCCCAGCCCCGAGCGGCGACGAGTTCTGCGGCGACGGCCTTGGCACTGCCCGGATCGGGCGTACCCGCCACGGGAGCAACAGAGGACTTCTTGGCCCCACCGGACGTCGCACTCGAGGAGGAGGCCTCGGGCTTCTCGGTCTCGGCCACCACGACGGGCGGAGGCGGCGGCGGGACGTATTCGGTGACGCCGTACGCGTCTCGGTCGGCGACCGTCACGGCAGCACCGGCGACGGTGAGGGTCTGGCCGGGGGCGGTCAACACCGACGCGGCGCCGGGAACGGTCGTCGCGGCCTCGGCACCGGCCAGCGGGTTGACGAGCGAGGCCGACACGAACGCGAACGACGCACAGAAGCCGACGAGAGGCAGGACGACCCGTCGCGGGACACCCGGTCGACGAGCGGCCGAGGCGGTCTCGCGGGCGGAGCCGGTGGACGCGAGCGGACCGGCTGCCGGGCGACGGGCGACGCTCTGGGAAGCCGGCACGCGGATGCGTCGCCGGGTCGAGGGTCGTTCGACCGCGGCCGGGTGATCTCGTCGAGGGGGACCGGGGGTCGGATTCGCTGCGTGCCTGCCCATGAGTCCGTCCAGGGTAACCGTTGGGACGCCGGAGGACCAGGGACGGCACGTCAGCGTGTCGGGAGGCCCCCGCCGTCGGGCGAAGTGCAGGCCATGGCCGTCAGCGGACGGCGAGCATGACGTCGACCACCGTGTCGAGGAGCAGGTCGACCTGGCTCTCCCGGTAGCCGCCACGTTTGGGCCGGAAGACCGATCCCCGGACGTCGTCGATGCTGAGGGGTCGGCCGTCGGTGAAGTAGCCGTGCAGACGCCGGGTGAGGCGATCGACGTCTCGCGGGTGGTAGCCCGTCGTGAGGATGCCGACCCGGTCGAAGCGGTGACCCTGCGGTCGCTCGAGCCGGGCCACGATGTCCTCGGCCCCGGACCGCGCGGTCGAGAACCACGTGGACTCGGCCCCCGACGAGACCGCGCGGTCACGCTGGCGACTGGCGAAGGCGTCCTCGAGACGTTCGAGCGCGGCGTCGACGTGTGCGGTCGAGTAGCCGTTCTTGGTCAATCCGAAGGCGGTGCGTCGGATGCGGGCGGAGTCGATGCCGAGGCTGACGTCGCCGGCGTAGGCCTTGCGGGCCTCGTCCAGGAACGCGTCGACCTCGTCGACGTCGTAACCCCGCTTGCCCTTGGGAACGGTCGGGAATGTGCTGCTCACGGCCACCATCATGCCGCATGGCCCGATGGCAAGCCGCTGGACGCGCGGCCCCTCACCCTCGGCGGAGGGCCCTAGGCGAACAGCAGGTAGAGACCGTAGGCCGCAGCGGCCGACGGCAGCGTGCTGTCCAGCCGGTCGAGGAAACCGCCGTGACCGGGCAACCAGGTGCTGATGTCCTTGATGCCGAGGTCACGCTTGATGAGCGACTCGGAGAGGTCGCCGATGGTGGCCGTCACGATGATGACACCGCCGAAGACGAGGCCGAACCACCACGGCTCGTCGAGCAGGAAGACCGACAGCAGCACGGCCGCCACGAGACTGGCGGCCACCGAGCCGACGAAGCCTTCCCAGGGCTTCTTCGGGCTGATGCGGGGAGCCATCGGGTGCTTGCCGAAGTTGAGGCCGGTCGCGTAGGCGCCGGTGTCGACCGCGATCACGACGATGAGGGCCGACAGCGTCCACCACTGGCCGTCGGGTCGGGCGGCCATGAGCACCATGAAGCTGCCGAGGAACGAGCAGTAGATCTGGACGAACGCCCCGGCACCCAGGTCGCGACCGAGCGAGGAGGCGCCACCTCGGCGCGAGGGACGGGCCAACTCGACGAGACGCCACAGCGACACGACGACGATGCCGCCGACGAGAGCGGCCCACTGGCCACCGGCTCCCCCGTAGAAGGCCGCGGGCACGACCGCCACGCCGGCCAGGACGCTCGGCAGGCGGGGAACGTCGCGCCCTGCGAAGCGGAGGGCGCTGGCGAGTTCGAAGCACAACGAGCCGATCAGGGCCGCGGCCACGATCATGAAGAACGCCTTGACGAAGATCAGGCTCAGCAGCACCGCCGCGCCCAGGAGCACGCCCACGGCGATGGCGGCCGGCAGGTTGCGACCGGTGCGCGCCGTCAACTTCTCGTTGCGTGAGTCGAGGCGTGCCTTGCCGGCCCGCAATTGGTTCTCGATGTCGTGCCGCGCCGCCTGCGCACGAGCGTCGAAGTCGGCACGGCGACTGCCGAGGGTGCTCTTCTGAGCCGGTGACGAGTCGTCAGGGCCGGCGCCGTCGGGTCGCTGTCTCATCAGACCTCGAGCAGCTCCGCTTCTTTCTTCTTCAGCGCGTCGTCGATGGAGTCGATGTAGCCCTTGGTGATCGACTCGAGCTCTTTCTCGGCACGAGCGACCTCGTCGTCGCCGACCTCGGTCTTCTGGGCGTCGAGCGCCTCTTTCGACTTGCGACGGACGTTGCGCACCTGGACCTTGGCGTCCTCGCCCTTGCTGCGGACGAGCTTGACGAACTCTTTGCGACGCTCTTGCGTCAGTTCGGGAATCGTGACGCGGACGATGGTGCCGTCGTTCGTCGGATTGGCCCCGAGGTTGGGGAAGGTCGCGATGGCCTTCTCGATCTCTTTGAGGGCCGTCTTGTCGTACGGCGTGACGATCATCGTGCGCGCCTCGGGCACCTGCAGCGAGGCGAGCTGAGCCAGCGGCGTCGGGGTGCCGTAGTAGTCAATCGGGATCTTCTGGAACAGAGCCGGGTTGATGCGGCCGGTTCGCACCGTGCCGAAGTCGTTCTTGGCGGCGTCGAGCGCCTTGTCCATCTTCTCGCGCGTCTCGGTGAGTACGTCGTTGATCGCCACTGGTGCTCCTTGTTCGGTTCGCGGTCGAGTTTAGTCGTCTAGTTGCTGACGATTGTTCCGATGCGTTCGCCGCGGATGGCGCGGGCGATGTTGCCCTCGCCTTCCATGCCGAACACGTGCATGGGCATGCCGTTGTCCATGCAGAGGCTGAAGGCGGTCGAGTCCACGACCTTGAGCCCCTGCATGAGTGCCTCTTGGTACGTAAGCCGGTCGAGCTTGACCGCCGACGGGTCGTGCCGGGGGTCGGCCGAGTAGACGCCGTCGACGCCGTTCTTGGCGACGAGGACCTCGGAAGCGCCGATCTCGAGGGCCCGCTGGGCCGAGACGGTGTCGGTCGAGAAGTACGGCAAACCCGCACCGGCACCGAAGATGACGACGCGCCCCTTCTCGAGGTGCCGCTCGGCACGACGAGGGATGTAGGGCTCGGCGACCTGGGTCATCGCGATGGCGGACTGGACACGCGTCGCGGCACCGGCCTGCTCGAGGAAGTCCTGGAGGGCGAGGGCGTTCATGACGGTGCCCAGCATGCCCATGTAGTCGGCCCGGCCCCGGTCCATGCCGCGCTGACTGAGCTCGGCGCCCCGGAAGAAGTTGCCGCCGCCGACCACGATGGCGATCTCGACGTCGGTCGCCGCGTCGGCGATCTCGCGGGCGATGGCCCCGACCACGTCGGGGTTCACGCCGAGCTGGCCGCCGCCGAAGGCCTCGCCCGAGAGCTTCAGCAGGACGCGTCGTCGTCCGGTGGTTTCCGATGTCATGCGAGTCTCCGTCTCGTCGTGGCCGTAGCCAGGTTAGCGAGTTCGGGCTGGTCGCCGTCCGTCGCCGATGATGCACCCGGTGTCGTGACCTCGGCCGGGCACGGGAACGGGGCCCGAGACACGTTCGTCTCGAGCCCCGTCACGGTGCTGCTTAGGCGCCGACCTTGATGCGGGCGAAGCCCGTGATCGACAGTCCGGCCTCGTCGACGACCTTCGCGACCGACAACTTGTTGTCCTTCGCGTAGGCCTGGTCGAGCAGAGCGATCTCCTTGAAGAAGCCGGTCAGGCGACCCTCGATGATCTTGGGCAGGGCCGCTTCCGGCTTGCCCTCGTTCTTCGCGGTCTCCTCGACGATGGCACGCTCCTTGTCGACCTGCTCGGCAGGCACCTCGTCGCGCGACAGGTACGTCGGCGCGGCGAAGGCGATGTGCTGAGCGATCGAACGAGCGGTCTCGGCGTCGTCACCGGTGTAGCCCACGACCACGCCGACCTGCGGGGGCAGGTCCTTCGAGGTCTTGTGCAGGTAGATGGCGAACTGCTCGCCCTCGATGCGGTTGACGGTGCGCAGTTCGACCTTCTCGCCCATGAGCGCGGCCTCGTCGTTGACGAAGGCCTCGACGGTCTGGCCGCCGATCGCGGCGGCGTTGCCCTCGGCGGCGCTGGAGGCGCCGCCCGCGTGCACGGCCTCGAGGACCTGGTCGGCCAGGGCGACGAACTTCTCGTTCTTCGCGACGAAGTCGGTCTCGCTGGCGAGCTCGATCAGCGTGGCGTAGCCCGAGCCGGGCTTGGCGGCGACGAGACCGGCGGTGGGCTGGCGGCCCTCGCGCTTGGCGACGCCCTTCAGTCCCTTGACGCGCAGGATCTCGACGGCCTTCTCGATGTCGCCGTCGGCTTCTTCGAGGGCGTTCTTGCTGTCGACCATGCCCGCGCCGAGGCGGTCACGGAGGATCTTGACGTCAGCGATGGTGTAGTTGGCCATGTGTCTGACTTCCTTTCGTGGAGTCGGAAGGGTGGAGGAGGACTACTTCGAGTCGGCGTCGGCCGGCTCGGCCGCGGTGGCCTCGGTCGCCTCGGTCGCCTCGGCGACGGGCTCGACGACCGGCTCGCCCAGGGGCTTCGCGGCGACCTGTGCGTCGGCGTCGTTCTCCTCGACGGGGGCCTCGGCGACGGGCGCCTCGGCAGCGGTGTCGGCGGCCTTGGCCTCGCCCTGCGCGAGCAGCTCGGCCTCCCATTCGGCCATGGGCTCGACGGGCTGGTCGGCGTCCTCGGGCTTCTGGTGACGCTGCACCAGGCCCTCGGCGGCGGCGTCGGCGACGATGCGCGTCAGCAGGCCGACGGAACGGATCGCGTCGTCGTTGCCCGGGATCGGGAAGTTGATCTCGTCGGGGTCGCAGTTCGTGTCGAGGATGCCGATGACCGGGATGCCCAGCTTCTTGGCCTCGTCGATCGCGAGGTGCTCTTTCTTGGTGTCGACGACCCAGAGGGCGGACGGCGTCTTGGTCAGGTTGCGGATTCCGCCGAGCGTCTTGTGCAGCTTGTCGAGCTCGCGCTTCTTGATCAGCAGTTCTTTCTTGGTGAAGCCCTGCGTCGTGTCGTCGAAGTCGATGTCCTCGAGCTCTTTCATGCGGGCGAGGCGCTTCGAGACCGTCTGGAAGTTGGTCAGGAGGCCACCGAGCCAACGCTGGTTGACGAAGGGCTGGCCGACGCGGTTGGCCTGCTCGGCGATGGAGCCCTGGGCCTGCTTCTTGGTGCCGACGAAGAGGATGGTGCCACCGTGGGCGACCGTCTCTTTGACGAAGTCGTACGCCTTGTCGATGTACCCGAGCGACTGCTGCAGGTCGATGATGTGGATGCCCGAGCGCTCGGCGAGGATGAAGCGCTTCACCTTCGGGTTCCAGCGGCGGGTCTGGTGTCCGAAGTGGACGCCGCTGTCGAGCAGCTGGCGGATGGTGACGACGGCCATGGTCGTTCTCCTTGTTCGTGGGCGCACCCGCGGGTGCGCCTGTTGTCGGTTGTCGGGCGACCGGTCGGTCGCCACTGCCTGGTGCCCGGGCACACGTCCGCCGATCACACCGTGAGGCGCGTTCGGACCGAGTGGACGTGGAGGCCGGGAGCGGCGCGAGGCGACGAGGTCACCTCGACGTCGGTGCGTCCGAGGACGCACAGGGCACGCGAAGTCAGCCTGCTGGGCAGGCTGCATCGCTCATGTTAGCACCACCACGGGCCCGAGGAGGCGGTGGTCGCCACCCGAGGGCGGCGACCACTGCGTGCTCGCACCGCGACTACGAGCGGCGGCGACCGAGGCCGAGCAGACCGCGCCTATGGGCCCGCGCCTCCTCGAGTCCGTAGTGGTCGCCGAAGTCGTCGCGCAGCTGCGTGCGCTGGGCGCGGAGGACGCGCCGGTGCTCGGCGTCGAAGGCCCGGAAGGTCGCGACGCAGATGCCGATCATGACCACGCTGAACGGCAGTGCCGTGATGATCGCGGCCGTCTTGAGGGCGTCGAGCCCGCCGGTGATCAGCAGGGCGATGGCGACGAGGGCCGTGACCACGGCCCAGAAGATGCGGACCCAGGTCTTCGGCTCGGTGTCGCCGCCGGTCGAGATCATGCCGAGGACGAGCGAGCCCGAGTCGGAGGACGTGATGAAGAACAGACCGATCAGCAGGATGGCCCCGAAGACCGCGATCGAACCGCCGGGCAGACCCTGCAGCATCTCGAAGAGAGCCCCTTCGGTGTCGACCGAGCCGTCGGCGCCCACGAGGCCGCCACCCCCGAAGACCTCACGGTAGAGCGCGGCACCACCCATGACGCTGAACCAGAGGAAGGTCAGCAGCGTGGGCACGACGAGGACGCCGACGACGAACTCGCGGACCGTGCGGCCCTTCGAGATGCGCGCGATGAAGATGCCGACGAACGGCGCCCAGGACATCCACCACCCCCAGTAGAAGGTGGTCCACGCGCCCTGCCAGGCCTCGCCCTCGGCCCCTGAGAAGGCGCTCACCGTGAAGGTCAGGCCGACGACGTTCTGCAGGTAGTTGCCGAGCGACTGGACGAAGTCGCGCAGCAGGAAGAGCGACGGGCCGCTGACCAGCACGAAGACGAGCAGCAGGGCCGCCAGCACGATGTTGACGTTCGAGAGCCACTTCATGCCCTTGGTGACACCGCTGACCAGGGAGAAGATCGTGACGCCCGTGATGGCCGCGATCAGGATCACCTGGATCACCAGGGTCGGTTCGGCGATGCCCGCGGCCGAGAGTCCGGCCGAGATCTGCAGCACGCCGAGACCGAGCGACGTCGCGACGCCGAACAGCGTGCCGACGACCGAGACCACGTCGATGACGTTGCCCCACAGGCCGTGGACGCGGCTGCCGAGCAGCGGTTCGAGGGCGTACCGGATCGACACCGGGCGGCCCCGACGGTGGATCGCGTAGGCCATGCCCAGCCCGACCACGATGTAGATCGCCCACGCGTGCACGCCCCAGTGCAGGTAGGTCTGGCTGAGGGCCTGGCCGGCGAGTTGGTTGTCGTCGCCGGTCACGCCCGGGCGCGGACTGGCGTAGTGGCTGAGCGGTTCGGCGACCCCGTAGAACACCAGGCCGATGCCCATGCCGGCGGCGAACAGCATGGACAACCACGAGAGACGAGAGAACTCGGGCTCGTCGTCGTCCTTGCCGAGCTTGATGTCGCCGTACCGGCTGACGCCCATCCACAGGGCGAACACCACGAAGACGGCCGCGAGCAGCACGTAGTACCAGCCGAACGCCCCCACGATGCCGCTCTGGATCGACCCGAACAGGCCCTCGGCGACGGTCGGGAAGGCCATGGCGAAGACGACGAAGCCGAGGATCACGGCCGCCGCGGGCCAGAAGACCCACGGGGCGAAGGCCCTCCGGCGGGGCGTGACCAGCGCCTCCTGGGTGTGGTCGCGGGCGGCGCTCGTCGCGTCGCCGGGTGTCTCGTCGGCGGGCGCGACCGGTGTCGCGTCGTCGGCGTGGCTCATCGGAAGTCCTCTCAGAATGCGAACGTCCCGCCCAGGATCTGGACGGGACGTGCATCGATTCTGCCAGGCTCAGGCTTTCGCGGACCGCCCCGCGTCGGCCTGGACGGCCGAGGTGCCCATCTCTTCGAGGGAGCGGCCCTTCGTCTCGGGGATCTTCGCCAGGACGAAGAAGAACGACACGAGCGCGAAGAACGCGAAGATGCCGTACGACAGCGTGAGGCTGAGGGCGGCCAAGGTCGGGAACGACACCGTCACGATGAAGTTGGCGATCCAGTTGGCCATGCTGCCCACGCCGAGGGCGGTGGCGCGGATGCTGTTCGGGAACATCTCGCCGAGCAGCACCCACATGAGCGGGCCCCACGTGGCACCGAACGACACGACGAAGAGGTTCGCGGCGACGAGCGCCACCGGGCCCCAGGCGCCGGGCAGCGAGGGGTCGCCGCTCGCCGAGGTGGTCGCCTGGCTGAACGCCAGGGCGGTGACGGCGAGGCTCACGAACATGCCGATCGAGCCGGTCAGCAGCATCGGGCGGCGACCGACCTTGTCGACGAGCCCGATCGCGATGAAGGTCACCGCGACGTTGACGACGGCGGTGATGGTCGAGATGAGGAACGAGTCCTCTTCCTGGAAGCCGACGGCCTGCCAGAGGGTGGTCGAGTAGTAGAAGATCACGTTGATGCCGACGAACTGCTGCAGCACGGCGAGGATGATGCCGACCCAGACGATGGGCTGAAGACCGAAGCGGGTGCCCCGGATCGACGACTTCTTCTCGAGTTCGGCCTCGGTGCGGATCGAGTCGGTGATCTCTTTCAGGCTCGTCTCGACCGTCTCGGCGGGGACGATCGACTGCAGGACCTTCTTGGCCTCGGCCTCACGCCCGTCACCGGCGAGGTACCGCGGCGACTCGGGTAGACGCCAGGCGAGGATCCCGTAGACGACCGACGGCACGATGCCCACCAGGAACATCCAGCGCCAGGCGGCGAGGCCGAAGAGCGACGGCTCGGAAGCGCCGCCCGCCGTGACCGCGAAGAGCTGGTCCGACAGGAGGGCGGCGAAGATACCGAGCGTGATGGCGAGCTGCTGGAACGACGCCAGACGACCGCGGATGGCCTTGGGCGACACCTCGCTGATGTACGCGGGGGCGATGACCGACGCGATGCCGATGCCGAGTCCGCCGATGACGCGCCAGAGGACGAGGTCCCAGACGGCGAACGCCGCGGCGGCACCGATGGAGCTGATCAGGAACAGACCGGCACCGATCAGCATGACCTTGATGCGGCCCATCTTGTCGGCGAGACGACCGGCGACGTAGGCACCGATGGCGCAACCGATCAGGGCCGAGGCGACCGCGAAGCCCGAGGCGAACTCGGTGAGGCCGAACTCGTCGGTGATCGACTGGACGGCACCGTTGATGACGGACGAGTCGAAGCCGAACAGGACCCCGCCGATGGCCGCCGCCACGGCGAGCGCGGTCACCCGCCTGTTCAAGCTCTTCGTCGTTGCAGTGGTGTTCGACACCTGTACTCCTTCACGGCTCGAGGAGCAGGGCTCGTGGCCACGACTCCCCCACAAACGGTGTGCACGGGGTGTTCATGCACGGGTGAACCTTACGCCTCGCCGAGAAAGCTTGCGCGACCGGCACGGTGCCGGTATGCGTCCGATCCCTCCACGAACGATCCGCCGCCTCGCCTCCGCCTCGACGACGATCCTGGCGGTCGTCGCGGCCGGGACGCTCGCGTCCGCCCCGGCGGTCGCGTCGCCTCCGGCGGAGAACGTAGGAGGCGCGGTGTGGGCCTGGCCCGTCGCCTCACCCCACCCGGTGGTCCGCCCCTTCGTCGGGCCGCCGAACCCGTGGTCGCCGGGGCACCGCGGCATCGACGTCGGAACGACCGAGGGCTCGGTCGTGACCGCCCCGGACGACGGGGTGGTGCACTTCGCCGGGGTCGTGGTGGATCGGCCGGTGCTGTCGATCGCCCACTCGGGCGGAGTGCTGAGCAGCTTCGAGCCGGTGGTGGCCGACCTCGCGAAGGGCGACGTCGTCACGCGGGGGCAGACCGTCGGTGTGCTCGAGCCAGGGCACTGCCCCGACCGGCCGTGCCTGCACCTGGGGGCGCGCATCGACGGCGAGTACGTCTCGCCCCTGGTGTTCCTGGGGGGGATCGAGCCGTCGGTGTTGCTGCCGACGCGGCCCCGCTGAACGGTCGCCGGGTCGCACCGAACCAGGCGGGCGTCCGTGGGGCCCTCGGGTGCACCAGGCGTCGCGGAGTCCTGTGCTCAGCGCAGTCGGGTGTGCTGACGTCGCCAGGCGCGCGGGCGTCGTCAGGCGCGCGGGTGCGCCGACCGGTAGCTGTCCCGCAGCCGGTCGGTCGAGACGTGCGTGTAGATCTGCGTGGTGCCGAGGCTCGCGTGGCCGAGCAGCTCCTGGACCGCTCGGAGGTCGGCGCCCCCGTCGAGCAGGTGGGTGGCCGCCGTGTGCCGCAGGGCGTGCGGCCCAGCCGGTCCCCCGCCCGGAAGGTCGGCGAGCAGCCCGGCGACCAGCCGGTAGACGGCTCTCGTGCCGAGCCGGCCCCCGGTCGACCCCACGAAGAACGCGGCGTCCGTGGCCGGGGGGACGAGCGTCGGGCGCGCGAGTTCGAGGTATCGTCCCAGAGCCGCGGCCGCCGGCACCCCGAACGGCACGACGCGCTGCTTCGCCCCCTTGCCGGTCACCCGCACGGTCAGTCGCTCGAGGTCGACGTCACCGAGGTCGGCACCGACGAGCTCGGACACGCGCAGACCAGCCCCGTAGAGCAGTTCGACGACAGCGAGGTCCCGACGCGCACCGGTGTCACCCGTGTCGGCACGGACGGCGAGGGAGGCCAGCAGACCGTCGACCTGCTCACGGGTGAGGACGCGGGGCAGACGACTCTCGGGCTTCGGTGCGCGCAACCGGACACCGACGTCGACCGGCGTCCGGTCGGTCTGGTCGAGCCACCGGGTGAAGGCCCGGACGCTCGCCGACCGCCTCGCGAGGGTGGCCCGGGCGAGGCCGGCCTGCGTGCCCTGCCAGAGCCAGTCGCGCAGCAGGTCGAGGTCGAGGTCGCCCACCTCGCCCGGGCGACCGAACCGGTTCTCGGCGAAGACGACGAGCGAGTCGAGGTCGGCCCCGTACGACCGCACCGTGTGGTCGCTGAGCCCCCGGCCGTCGTGCAGGTGGTCCGCGAAGCGTTCGACCTCGCCCAGGAGGCGCGTCACGGCAGGGTCCGCCCCTCGCGTCTCGACCCCGGCTCGTGCATGCCGACAGGCTAGCCATTGCGGCGCCCCCTCACCCGCCGCCACCCCGACCCGTGCCCTCGGGCCGCACCCGAGAGGTCGAGTTCGGAGAGGACGTCGCGGACCGTCCCGAGCGACAGACCGCTCGCGACCGCCAGTTCGTCGGTCTCTCGGGTCACCGTCGTGCTGAGTGCGTCGAGCACCCTCATCGTCTCGGGGTCGAGACGCCGCCCCTGGTACGAGGCCACCACGAGGTCGGTCGACACGCCGGCGAGTGCGACGACCTCGTCGGCACTCGTCACGCACTCGGCCAGACCGGATCGGATCAGGGCGTGGCAGCCCACGGACGACGGCGAGGTCACCGGGCCGGGCACGGCCCCGACCGGACGACCGAGCGACTGGGCGTGGGCGGCCGTGTTCAGCGACCCCGAGCGCCCGCCGGCCTCGACGACGACGGTCGCGGCCGTCAGGGCCGCGATGAGCCCGTTGCGTTGCAGGAACCGCCCCCGCGAGGGTTTGCCCCCGCACGGGGCCTCGGAGATCAGCAGACCCGTCTCGAGGATGCGTCGCAACAGACCGTCGGGCCCGGCCGGGTAGCGGCGGGCGACGCCCCCGGCCCTGACCGCCATTCTCGTCGCCGCCGCGGCCTGCGCCGCCCGGGGGGCGGCCCCGTCGATGCCGTAGGCGGCACCCGAGACGATCGCGAGTCCTCGGTCGGCCACGCCGTCGGCGAGCTCGGCCGACACCTGCTCGCCGAGGCCGTCGCCGCCCGCGAGCCGACGATCGCGATGCTCGACGCCGGTGCCGGAACCGGCGCCGGGCCTCGCGCCCAGAGGGCCACGGGCGCGTGATCGCCGAGCTCGTCGAGGCCCGCGGGCCAGGGCGGGGAGCCCGGCACGAGCAGCCGCGACCCCACCGCGGTCGCCGTGTGGAACGACCGGAGGATCACGCCGGTCTCGAGTCGCGGCCGCCATCTCTTCAGCGCCCGGACGAGGTCGAGCCGCTCGACGTCGTCGAGGGTCGCCCCGGCCTCGACCAGGGCCCCCGCGAGGAGACCCGGGCGGGGTTCGTCGTGACCGACCGCCGCCTCGAGCACGACGCGGAGCCCCACGGTCGGGCCCAACGTCGACCTGACGACCCCACCCACCGCGTCCCCCGGTTCGACCACGCCCGTCCAGGCGCCCGAGGCGAAGGCCCGGACGGCCTGCGCCTCGCTGAGAGCGTCGGGCCTCGGCAGGACGGGCCGCACGAGATCGGCCAGGTCGGCGGGGGTCGCCCGGAGCAGGTCGCTCACAGCGACTGCCGCATGCTCAGGGCCCGCACGACGTGACGGCGGACGGGGGCGGGTTCGTCGTCGAGGTCGGCGAGGGTCCAGGCGACGCGCAGCACGCGGTCGTAGCCCCTCATCGTCAGGGCACCGGTCTCGAGAGCCCGGTCGACGGGCTGCGAGTCGGCCACGGCCAGGCGATTCACCGGGTCACGCAGCCACGTACCCGGGACCTCGCCGGACAACCGCCAGGGCGTGCCGTCGAGCCGACGGGCGGCACGGTCGCGTGCCCGGTCGACACGCTCGCGGGCCTGACGCGTCGTCGTCGGGACGACGTCGGCCGAGGCGCGGAACTGCGACGAGCTGATGCGGGCCACCCGCAACTGCAGGTCGATGCGGTCGACGAGCGGCCCGGAGAGCTTGCCGAGGTACCGACGCCGCTGGTGCGGGGAACAGCTGCAGTCGGAGTCGCGGGAACCGTACTGCCCGCAGGGACACGGGTTGGCCGCCGCGACGAGTTGGAACCTCGCCGGGAAGCGGGCCACGGACCGCGACCGGTGGACCACGGTCTCGCCCGATTCGAGGGGCTGGCGGAGGCAGTCGAGGACCGTCTGCTGGAACTCGGGCGCCTCGTCGAGGAACAGCACTCCGCGGGTCGCCCTCGACGCGGCGCCGGGCCGGATGACCCCGCTGCCGCCGCCGACCAGGGCCGCCGCGCTGCAGGTGTGGTGCGGTGCCTCGAACGGCGGCCGCTGGTCGAGATCGCCCGTGACGGCCACCCCGGCCAACGAGCGGATCGACGCCACCTCGAGGGCCGAGTCGGCGTCGAGGTCGGGCAACAGACCCGGCAGGCGGGCCGCCAGCATGCTCTTGCCGGCACCGGGAGGGCCCACCATGAGGAGGTGGTGGCCGCCGGCCGCGGCGACGACGAGCGCCTCGACGGCGTCGACGTTGCCGATGACGTCCGCGAGGTCGAGTTCGGCAGGCACCGCCGGTTCGGAGCGCGATCTCGTGATGGCCTCGACCGGTTCGGGTTCGAGACCCGCTCCGTGCCAGATCGCGGCCTCGCGGAGGCTCGGCACGGCCACCACGCGGATGCCGGGCACGAGAGCCGCCTCGTCGGCGTTGTCGGTCGGCACCATGACGGTGGTCGCCCCGGCCCGACGCGCGCCCAGCACGGCGGGCAGGACGCCGTCGACGGGGCGGAGCCGGCCGTCGAGACCGAGCTCGCCCAGGTGGACGACGCGCTCGACGGACTCGGCGGGAACGACTTCGGCTGCGGCCAGGGCTGCGATGGCGATGCCGAGGTCGAAGGAGGACCCCTGTTTGGGCAGCGAGGCCGGTGACAGGTTGACGGTCAGCTTGCGCGCTGGCAAGGCACACCCGGAGTTCGTCGCGGCCGACCGCACCCGGTCGCGGGCCTCTCCCAGCGAGGTGTCGGGCAGACCGATGATGACGAACGCCGGCAGCCCGGCACCCATGTCGGCCTCGATCTCGACCAGGGCCCCGTCGACCCCCAGCAGCGCGACCGCCCTCGTCCGCGCCACACTCATGCTCCGGCCCCGCGGACGTGGTCGATGCGCTCGTGCCCTGCGCACCGCTCGACCGTGATGCCCACGACGTCGATGCGCAACCCCCGGGGCGACGTGGAGGGATGCGCCTGGCCCCAGGACCCCGCCAGCCGTCGCCGGCGCGCCAACTTGGCCGGCGTCACGGCCTCGAGCGCGTGGCCGTAGCCGGTGCCCGATCGCGTCTTGACCTCGACGACGACGAGTTCGTCGCCGTCCAGGGCGACCACGTCGATCTCGCCCTCGCGACACCGCCAGTTGCGCTCGACGACCCGCATGCCCTGCGCCTCGACGTACTCGGCCGCGACGTCTTCGCCGCGCCGTCCCAATTCGTCCTTCTTCGCCATGTCTGACCTCCTGCCAGCAGGCTGGCGGAGGCCTGCCCCACGGAGGGCGGGCGAGAGGTCGCCTGGGGACGCCACCGATCCGGCGACGGCTGGGGACGAGCCGTGTCAGACGGATCGCATCCCGCTGCAGCGGGTCGCGTCGCGGCCGGGACTACTCGTCGAGCGCGAGTTCTTTCGGCAGCTCGAGGTCGCGGGTGGTGAGCTCTTCGACGTTCACGTCTTTGAAGGTGAGCACCCGGACCGACTTGACGAATCGGTCGGAACGGTAGACGTCCCACACCCAGACGTCGGTCATCGACAGTTCGAAGTAGAAGTCGTGTTCGGTGTCGCGCCGGACGAGGTCGACCTCGTTGGCCAGGTAGAAGCGCCGCTCGGTCTCGACCACGTAGCGGAACTGCGACACCACGTCGCGGTATTCGCGGTACAGCGCGAGCTCGACCTCGCGGTCGTAGTCTTCGAAATCGTCCTCGTCCATCGGAGTCGAGCTTACGCGGCCCTCGGGGCAGCGGTCGCCGCCGTCCCGCTGCCGCCGGCGTGGGCGCTCGAGGTCAGTGCAGCCAGGTGAGGCGGTGCAACGGCGACGGCCCCAATTCGGACAAGGCGCCGTAGTGCGCCGACGAGCCGTAGCCCTTGTTGCCGGCCCAGCCGTACCCCGGGTGCACACCGTCGGCCTCGATCATCAAGCGGTCACGCTCGACCTTGGCGATGACCGATGCCGCGGCCACCGACGCACAGTCGCGGTCGGCCTTGACCCGGGTCGTGATGCGCGGCGGGGTGGTGAGCTGGGGCGACAGGTAGTCGTGGTTGCCGTCGAGCACCACGACGGACTGCATGATGCCGACGCCCGCGTGGTGCAGCGCGGTCAGGGCGCGCTTGCCGGCCAGACCGAGCGCCACGACGATGCCCAGCTGATCGACCTCGTTCGCCTCGGCGAAGCCCACCGCGTGGTGCGACACCCAGGACGTCGCCAGCGGGTACAGCGCCTCTCGGCGCTTCTCGGACAGGAGCTTCGAGTCGCGCAGACCCTCGGGGACGTCGAGGCACTCGACGTGGACCGCCCCGAGCCCGACGGCGACCGGCCCGGCGATGGCGCCCCGACCGACCTCGTCGCAGCCGATCACCCAGGTCGCCCCGGTGGCGTGCAGCTCGCGCTCGAAGTCGAGCGTGGGGTCGACGACGGGGCTCATTCGCCCTCTCGTTCGGTGCCGCGGAAGACGTCGGGGTAGTCGCCGAGCCACGTCCAGCGATCGGTGGGCCAGCTGATGACGAAGGCGCGCCCGACGACGTCGCTCATCGGGACGAACCCCTTGCTCGGCGTGGCGCCGTTGTACCGGCTGTCCTTCGAGTTGTAACGGTTGTCGCCCATGACCCACAGCGAATCGGCGGGGACCGTGACCGAGAAGTCGTCGGCCGAGACGCGGGTCTCGCCCGGCGGCAGGTTCACGTAGGGCTCGTCGAGGGGGACTCCGTTGACCGACATCTGGCCGAAGTCGTTGCAGCACTCGACCGTGTCGCCCGGCAGACCGATGACCCGCTTGATCAGGTGGTCGTTGCTGTCTTGCGCACCGAGCCCCACCAACGTGAGGAACCACGAGATGCCGTCGGACACGGGGTTGCCCGTGGTGGTGCTGATCGGCGCGGTGCCGTCGAGCCACCCACCCGGATCGGTGAACACGACCACGTCGCCCCGCTTGACGTCGACGAGGTCGGGCACGAGCTCGTTGACGATGATGCGGTCGTTGATCTGGAGCGTCTGTTCCATCGACCCCGAGGGGATGTAGAACGACCGGATCAGGAACGTCTTGATGAGGAACGAGATGAGGAGGGCCGCCAGGAAGATGACGAGGACGTCACGCACGAACGTGCCGATGCCGCGCTTCTTGCCGTCGTCGCCTCGAGGACGCAGGGCGCGCCTCACTGTGTCATTCGTCATTTAACCACCCGAGCTCCCCGCCATCTTAGACGGCGGGGAGCTCGGAGGATGTCGCTGAGAGGCGTGACTAGTTGTCGCGCTTCTCCTTGATCTTGGCCTTCTTGCCGCGCAGTTCGCGCAGGTAGTAGAGCTTGGCGCGACGGACGGCACCACGGCTGACGACCTCGATGTGGTCGATGACCGGGGAGTGCACCGGGAAGGTGCGCTCGACGCCGACCTGGAAGCTCACCTTGCGGACCGTGAAGGTCTCGCGGATGCCCTCGTTCTGCTTGCCGATGACGACACCCTGGAAGACCTGGACGCGCGAGCGCGTGCCTTCGATGATGTTGACGTGCACCTTGACGGTGTCGCCGGCACGGAAGTCGGGGACGTCCGTACGGAGGTTGGCGGAGTCAACCGCGTCGAGGATGTGCATTGTCGTTCGCTCTCTGCAACCGCCACAGGTCGACTGCGTGTCTGGGGCGCGTCACGCGCCCGTCATGATGAAGAAGGTGTGCTCTGGATCGGCAGACTCCCCTGTGGCAGAGTCGTGCGCAGGCACAAGCGTCAATTGTGCCACAGCACGGGCACCCGTGTCAGCCTCGCGGCGTGATGGTGATGACCGGGCCGTCGTCGCCGTAACCGGGCCGACGCCCCGCGGCGACCCCGGTGCCCGACGCGACCCTCTCGAGGTTGGCGAGCGACACGGCCATGCGGGCCCGCGCCTCCTTCACGAACTGCCACAGCGCCGCGGCGAACAGGCCCACGCCCGCCGCGATCGTCACGACGGCGCAGAGCGCGAACAGGGCGGTCGAGAGGTCGAGGGACGAGACCCCGCCGGCGACCTGCGTGAAAGCCGACGCGGACTCGGACTCGGACTCGGCGGAGCTGTCGACGATGAAGAACCCGAGACCGAGCTGCCCGAGCCACGACAGCGTGAGCAGACCGACGTCGGCCCACGACACGGCCTTCGCCTGCCGGACGCTGCGGCGGCCCACCACCACACCGGTGGCCACCGCCTGCCCCACGAAGAGCAGGGGCACGAGCAGCAGCTGGCCCACGAACTGCAGTCCCAACGGGACGCCGAAGAACGCCCGGCCCAGCAGCACCCAGAGAGGCAGCACGAACACGGCCACCCAGAGGAGGCGGTAGAACACCCGGCGCATCGTCATGCGGTCGAGGCTACGAAACGATCGTGAAGAATGGCTGCATGATCGAACTGCGCACCCCCGACGAGATCGAGCGCATGCGGCCCGCCGGAGCCTTCGTCGCCCGCGTGCTCGAGGCGACCAGAGCTGCCGCACGACCGGGGGTCGACCTGCTCGAGATCGACGCGCTCGCGCACCGCATGATCCGCGAGGCGGGTGCCGAAAGTTGCTACGTCGACTACCACCCGTCGTTCGGCGCGAGTCCGTTCGGCAAGGTGATCTGCACGTCGGTGAACGACGCAGCCCTGCACGGCCTGCCGCACCGCTACCGCCTGCGCGACGGAGACCTGCTCAGCCTCGACTTCGCCGCGTCGGTGGACGGCTGGGTCGCCGACTCGGCCGTGTCGTTCGTCGTCGGCGAGCAGGCGACGTCGGAGGACCTCCGCCTGATCGAGACGTGCGAGGTCGCACTCGACGCCGGCATCGCCGCCCTGAGGCCGGGCGCCAAGCTCGGCGACGTCTCGGCGGCGATCGGCCAGGTCGCCCGTGGTGCGGGCTACGGGGTCAACCTGCAGTTCGGCGGCCACGGGGTCGGACGGACGATGCACGGCGATCCCCACGTGCCGAACGACGGACGCGCGGGCAGAGGCTGGCCGGTGCGGCCCGGGCTCGTGGTCGCGATCGAGCCGTGGCTGATGCGGGGCACCGACGAGATCGTCACCGACGCCGACGGCTGGACCCTGCGCAGCGTCGACGGCTCGAGGGCGGCGCATGTCGAGCACACCGTCGCCGTCACCGAGGACGGACCGCTCGTGCTCACCGCACGCGGCTGACCCGGAAACGACGGGGACCTGGGCCCCCGGCGCGGACCTCAGCCCGCAGACCGCGTCAGTCGAGCAGGTCGGGCCGCACCCGGCGGGTGCGTTCGAGCTGCTGCTCACGACGCCAGGTCGCGATGGCCGCGTGGTTGCCGCTGAGCAGCACGGGAGGCACGTCGAGACCCCGCCAGGACGCCGGCTTGGTGTAGCTCGGGTACTCGAGCAGGCCGTCTTCGTGGCTCTCTTCGGTGAGGCTCTCGGGGTTGCCCACGACACCCGGGACGAGACGCCCGATGGCCTCGATCATGGCGGTGACGGCGACCTCGCCGCCGTTCAGCACGTAGTCGCCGAGGCTGATCTCACGCACCGTCGCCCGGGTGGCGGCGTGCTCGACGACGCGCTGGTCGATGCCCTCGTAACGGCCGCAGGTGAAGACCAGGTGGGGCGCGAACGCGAGCTCACGAGCCGTGGCCTGGGTGAACGGCGTGCCGGCCGGCGACGGGACGATCATGATCGTGTCGTCCGGCGTGGACGTCTCGCCGAAGACGTGGTCGAGTGCCTCGCCCCAGGGCTCGGGGCGCATGACCATGCCGGCTCCCCCGCCGTAGGGCGTGTCGTCGACGGTGCGGTGCCGGTCGTGCGTGAAGTCACGCAGGTCGTGCACCTCGACGTCGAGCAGCTTCTGCTGCCGGGCCTTGCCGAGCAACGAGATGTCGAGCACCCCGAAGAACTCGGGGAAGATCGACACGATGTCGATGCGCACGCGTCAGCGCTCGTCGTCGGGAGCGGACTCGGCGTCGGAAGTCGGCTCGGCGTCGGGAGTGGACCCACCGTCGGATGTCGGCTCGTCGTCCGTGTCGTCGGCCAGCTCTTCGAAGAGCCCCTGCGGCGGCGTCACGACGACCACACCGGCCTCGACGTCGACCTTCGGCACGAGGGCCGAGACGAACGGGACGAGGACCTCGCCCGACGCGGTGTCGACCGCGAGGAGGTCTTGGGCCGGCAGGTGGTCGACCCGGGCCACGGTGCCGACGACGACGCCGTCGCGTTCGACGCGGAGGCCGACCAGCTGGTGGTCGTACCAGGCGTCGTCCTCGTGCGGCAGCTCGTCGGTGTCTTGGTCGACCCAGAGGATCGCCTTGACGAGGGACTCGGCGGCGGTGCGGTCGTCGACGCCCTCGAAGAAGCCCACCGGGTGGCTGTTGTACCAGCGCAACTCCGTGAGGGTGAGGGTCTTGTCGTGCCAGGCACTGTCCGCGGGCACCTGCAGGCGGAACACGGCACCGGGCACGAAGCGCTGCTCGGGGGTGTCGGTGAAGAGTTCGAGCTTCAGGGCGCCCTTGAGGCCGTGGGCCTTGGTGAGTCGCCCCACCCGGAGTTCGGTCTTGCGGTCGGACGGCACGGTTCTAGAGATCGCCGTCGACGACGTCGACCCGGACACGCTTGCCGTCGGCCAGCGCCGTGATCAGGGTGCGGAGGGCCTTGGCGGTGCGGCCGGCGCGGCCGATCACGCGACCGAGGTCGTCCGCGTGGACGTGCACCTCGAGGACGTCACCTCGCGGGGAGTTCTTCTCCACGACCTGCACCTCGTCCGGGTGATCGACGATCCCCCGGACGAGGTGTTCGAGTGCAGGTGCGAGCACTGACTACGCCTCGGTGGTCTCGGCGTCGTCGCTGGACTCGGCGGGCGCCTCGGCCTTGACCGCGGGCTTCTCGGTCTTGGGCACGAGGACCGGCTTCTTCTTCTCGTCAGCGACGAAGGCCTCTTTCGGGGTCTTGGTCTTGACGGTGCTGACGGCGTCGGCGTCGCCCTTGAACTTGCCCCAGTCACCCGTGAGCTTCAGCAGCGCGGCGACCTGCTCGGTCGGCTGTGCGCCGACGCCGAGCCAGTACTGCGCACGCTCGGACTCGACCTCGATGAACGAGGGCTCTTCGGTCGGGTGGTACTTGCCGATCTCTTCGATGACGCGACCGTCGCGCTTGGTGCGCGAGTCGGCGACGACGATGCGGTAGTAGGGGGCGCGGATCTTGCCCATGCGCTTGAGACGGATCTTGACAGCCACAATTCTCCTGTGTGATGTGATGTGGGCGAGTTGCCAGCCGTGAGCGTGGGGGCACACTCGGCTCGAAAGCTCTGATGGGAGTCGAACGTCGCCTGATTAGAGGGTCGGACGACAGAAGACTCGACCTCCCATTGTTGCAGACGAAAGGCGATCTGCACGAATTGCGTCGCGTCGTGTCCGGCACCGCGCCTCCTCGGCGTCAGCGGAGGACACGGGCGGCGCCGGCCAGCCCGGCGGCCGGCCCCCTCGGGCCCTCGGCTGGCAGGATGGACCCGCCCTGACGCCCACGGGAAGGCCACGCGGATGCGCATCGATTTCACGACCTCAGAGCGGTCGACCCTCGGCGTCGAGTGGGAGCTCGCCCTCGTCGACCACGAGTCGGGAGAGCTGGCGCCGCACGCCCCGGCGATCCTCGCCGATCTCGCCCACGTCAACGACGGCGGTCCCGAGCGGTTGACGACCGAACTGCTCACGAACACGGTCGAGGTCGTCACCGGAGTCCACCGCCGGGTGGCCGACGCCGTCGACGACCTCACGGGCACGATCGACCAGGTCCGCGGCCCCGCCTCGGTGCTCGGCGCCGACCTGATGTGCGCCGGGACGCACCCCTACAGCCGCTACGTCGACCAGGAGGTGACCCCCGGCAAGGAGCGCTACGCGACCCTGATCGACCGCACGCGCTGGTGGGGTCGCCAGATGATGATCTGGGGCGTCCACGTGCACGTCGGCATCGACGACCGTGACAAGGCGCTGCCGATCCTCAACGGCATGCTCACCTACCTGCCGCACTTCCAGGCCCTCACGGCGTCGAGCCCGTTCTGGGTCGGGGAGGAGACGGGATACGCCTCGAACCGCGCCCTGATGTTCCAGCAGCTGCCGACGGCGGGACTGCCACCCCAGTTCACGACCTGGTCCGAGTACGAGGCCATGGTGGCCGACATGACGCACACCGGCGTGATCGACGACCACAGCGAACTGCGCTGGGACCTCCGCCCCTCGCCGAAGTGGGGCACGCTCGAGACCCGCGTCTTCGACGGCATCGCGACGACCGACGAGCTCGCCGCCGTGACGGCGCTGGTGCAGTGCCTCGTCGACGACATGTCCGAGCGGCTCGACCGCGGCGAGGACCTCCCGAGCATGCAGCCGTGGTTCGTGCGCGAGAACAAGTGGCGTGCCGCCCGGTACGGCATGGACGCCATCGTCATCCAGAACGCGGCCGGTGACGAGCGGCTGGTGACGGACGACCTGCGCGAGCTCGTGACGACGCTCGAGCCGGCGGCCGAACGCCTCGGGTGCCTCGACGAACTGCACTCGCTCGCGATGATCACCGACCGCGGGGCCAGCTACCAGCGGCAGCTCGCCGTGGCCGCCGCCCACGGCGGAGACCTCCGGCCCGTCGTGGCCTCGCTGGTCCGCGAGTTCGACGAGGGGTTGTCGGCGGCCGAGTGAGCCGTCGCGTCCGGCGTCACGCACGGACGACGACGCCCGCCCCGCGTCTGGCGGGACGGGCGTCGTGGGCCTCCAGGAGGCGCGGGTCGGGTCAGCCGCGTCCGAGCATCTTCTGCAGCGACGCGAGCTCTTCGGGCGAGGGTGCCGTGCCGCCGGCCGTGGCCCCACCGCCGCCGAGCCCGAAGCCCGAACCGCCGGGAGCCGAGGAAGCCGGCTTGGCACCGGTGGCGAGGGCGGCGTTCTGGGCGGCACGCTTCGCCGGGTTGCCGGCCTTGGAGCCCTTCTTCTTGGGCTGCGCCTTCTTGCCGGCGTACGAGGCCCCGGGGATCGGGCCCATGCCGGGGACCTGGGGCACGCCGCCCTTGGCGACGGTCTTCATCATCTTCGAGGCCTGCTCGAAGCGCTGGACGAGCTGGTTGACGTCGGTTACGGTCATGCCCGAGCCTCGGGCGATGCGCAGTCGACGCGAGCCGTTGAGCAGCTTGGGCATCGCGCGCTCTTGCCGGGTCATCGACTGGATGATCGCCTCGGTGCGGACGATCTCGCGCTCGTCGAAGTTCTCGAGCTGCTCACGCATGCCCTTGGCGCCCGGCAGCATGCCGAGCATGCCCTTGATCGAGCCCATCTTGCGAAGCTGCTGCATCTGCGTGAGGAAGTCGTCGAGCGTGAAGGAGTCGGTCGCGATCTTCTGAGCGACCGCCATCGCCTCTTCTTCGTCGAAGGCCTGCTGGGCCTGCTCGATGAGCGAGAGGATGTCACCGAGGTCGAGGATGCGGCTCGCCATGCGGTCGGGGTGGAACGGCTCGAAGTCGTCGAGCGACTCACCCGTCGACGCGAACATGATGGGGCGGCCGGTGACCGACGCGACGCTGAGGGCGGCACCACCGCGGGCGTCGCCGTCGAGCTTCGAGAGCACGACGCCGGTGAAGTCCACGCCGTCCTGGAAGGCCTTGGCTGTGGCGACCGCATCCTGACCGATCATCGCGTCGATGACGAAGAGCACCTCGTCGGGGTCGACGGCCTTACGGATGTTCGCGGCCTGCTTCATGAGCTCGGCGTCGACGCCGAGACGACCGGCCGTGTCGACGATGACGGTGTCGTACTGCTTGTCGCGGGCGTACTTGATGGCTTGCTTGGCGACCTTGACGGGGTCGCCGACGCCGTTGCCGGGCTCGGGTGCGAAGACGTGGGCACCGGCCTGCTCACCGACGACCTGCAGCTGCGTCACCGCGTTGGGACGCTGGAGGTCGGCCGCCACGAGCATGGGCGTGTGGCCGTCCTTCGCGAGCCACTTGGCCAGCTTGCCCGCGAGGGTCGTCTTGCCGGCACCCTGGAGGCCCGCGAGCATGATGACGGTCGGCGGGTTCTTGGCGAACTCGAGCCGACGCTGCTGACCACCGAGGATCTGCACCAGTTCTTCGTTGACGATCTGGACGACCTGTTGCGCCGGGTTCAGGGCCTTGCTGACCTCGTCGCCGAGGGCGCGGTCGCGCACCGTGTTCGTGAACGCCTTGACGACGTCGAACGCGACGTCGGCGTCGAGCAGGGCGCGACGGATCTCGCGCACGGTGCCGTCGACGTCGGCGGGGCTCAGCTTGCCCTTGTTGCGGAGGTTCTTGAACGTTTCCGCGAGGCGGTCGGAGCGGGTTCCAAAAGGGGCCATGGGGCGCCCATCTTAACCGACCGTCGGCGTCCCGCGCTGCGCGGCCGCGCCCCCCGGGCCCGCCTTTGTTGTACTCGGTGCATCAATGTGGTTCCCCTCAGGGCATGACCACGACGCGACGTGTCGGCCTGACGGGTCCGCCGCTCGACTACCGCGAGGGGCTGCGCCTGCAGCGACAGCTGCACGCCGACGTGGCGGCGGGGCGGCTCGACTCGGCCCTCGTCCTCTGCCAGCACCCGTCCGTCTACACGGCGGGGACGCGGACGCAGCCGAGCGACCTGCCCCGCGACGGCTCCCCCGTCGTCCCGGTCGACCGCGGCGGACGCATCACCTGGCACGGCCCCGGCCAGCTCGTGGCGTACCCGATCGGGCGCCTGCCCGAGCCGCTCGACGTCGTCGCGCACGTCCGGGCGCTCGAGGCGTGCCTGATCGACGCGTGCTCGGGCGTCGGCGTGCCGGCGGTGCGGGTGGCGGGGCGCAGCGGCGCCTGGGTGCGGGGGCCCTTCGGTGACGAGAAGGTCGCGGCGGTCGGCGTGCGGGTCGCCGAGGGCGTGACGATGCACGGCGTCGCCGTCAATTGCGACGCCGACCTGTCCCCCTACGCCCAGATCGTGCCCTGCGGCATCACCGACGCCGGCGTGACCAGCCTGACCCGCGCCTCCGGGAGGCGCGTGGCCGTCACCGACGTCGCGGACGCCCTCGAGGCGACCCTGACCGCCTACCTGACCAGCCTCGAGACCGCCCGCCGCCTGCCTGCCCGACCCGACCCCGTGGGAGCCCACCGATGACGACGACCGCCCCCGAGGGCCGACGCCTGCTGCGCGTCGAGGCCCGCAACGCCGAGACCCCGATCGAGAAGAAGCCGGCCTGGATCAAGACGACCGCGAGGCAGGGGCCCGAGTACCGCGCCCTGACCGAGCTCGTGGTCGACAAGAAGCTGCACACCGTCTGCCAGGAAGCCGGCTGCCCGAACATCTTCGAGTGCTGGGAGGACCGCGAGGCCACGTTCCTGATCGGCGGCTCGCAGTGCACGCGCCGCTGCGACTTCTGTCAGATCGACACCGGCAGGCCGAGCCCGCTCGACCGCCGCGAGCCGCTCTCGGTCGCCGAGTCGGTGCGCGAGATGGGGCTGCACTACGCGACCGTCACGGGCGTCGCGCGCGACGACCTCGACGACGGAGGCGCGTGGCTCTACGCCGAGACCATCCGGCGCATCCACGAGCTGAACCCGGGCACGGGCGTCGAGATCCTCGTGCCCGACTTCACCGGTCGCCCCGACCTGCTCGGGCAGGTCTTCGACGCCCGGCCCGAGGTCTTCGCGCACAACGTCGAGACGGTGCCTCGCATCTTCAAGCGCATCCGCCCCGCGTTCACCTTCGAGCGGTCCCTCGACGTCATCACGCAGGGGCACGACGCCGGGCTCGTCACGAAGTCGAACCTCATCCTCGGCATGGGCGAAGAACGGGGTGAGGTGATCGACGCCCTCGAACGCCTCCGGGAGGCGCACACCGACATCGTCACGCTGACCCAGTACCTGCGCCCCAGCCCCCGGCACCTGCCGGTCGCCCGGTGGGTGCACCCGGACGAGTTCGTCGACTTCCGCGAGATCGCGGAGGACATGGGCTTCAGCGGCGTGCTCGCCGGGCCGCTCGTGCGGTCGTCGTACCGGGCGGGCCGGCTGTGGGCGCGGGCGACCGAGGCACGCGGCGGGATCGTGCCCGAGGCGCTGCGGCACCTGCTCGAGGCGGGGGCCGGACGCCAGGCCGTGTGACCCGCGGTGGGGTGGACGCAGGAGGCGCGGGTCACGGGACCCGCGCCTCCTGCGTTCCGGGCGGCGGCAGCTAGGCGATCAGGTTCTGGACGAACACGTGGGGGGTGAAGCCGGTGAGGTCGCCGATGCCCTCGCCCTGACCGACGAGCTTGATCGGGATGCCGGTCTGCTCTTGCACCGCGAGGACGAAACCGCCTCGGGCCGAGCCGTCGAGCTTCGTCAGGACGAGGCCGGTCACCCCGGCGTGCTCGATGAAGGCCTGCGCCTGGGCCAGGCCGTTCTGGCCGGTCGTCGCGTCGAGCACGAGCAGCACCTCGGCGATCTCGGTCTGCTTCTCGACCACGCGCTTGATCTTGCCGAGCTCGTCCATCAGGCCCGACTTCGTCTGCAGGCGCCCCGCCGTGTCGATGAGGACGATCTCGATGCCCTCGCGCATGGCGAGCTCGACCGTCTGGAACGCCACCGACGCGGGGTCCTGGCCCTGCTGCTGGGGGCGGACGATGCGGGCGCCGGCACGCTCGGCCCAGGTCGCGACCTGCTCGACGGCGGCCGCACGGAAGGTGTCGGCCGCTCCCACGACGACCGAGCGGTCGTAGTTGCGCAGGAACTTGGCGAACTTGCCGATGGTCGTCGTCTTGCCGACGCCGTTGACGCCGACCATCAGCACCACGGCGGGTCGGGCGCTGAGCTTGAGGGTCGAGTCGAGCTTCGAGAGCCGTTCTTCGAGCGTCTCGCGCAGCATGCGCTTGAGGTCGGCGGGGTCGGTGGTCGAGTAACGCTGCACCTTCGCCTGCAGGTCGTCGATGATCTGCTCGGTCACGTCGGGGCCGAAGTCGGCGCCGATCAGGGCGGCCTCGAGGTCGTCCCACGTGGTCTCGTCGATCGTCTTCTTGGCGAACATGCCACGGAGGGCACCGGAGAGGGACCAGGGAGAAGCCATGCGGGCCAGCATATTCGGCCCCGGGCGAGACCGCGGACGTGCAGAGGCTGTAAGCTCGTCAGGTTGAAGGGGAGTACTCCCACGCGGTGGCGTCGTCAATACGGAAGAGACCGATCTCGACCCGGTGCACCGGTTCGCAGTCGTCCTGATCAGGACGCGACGCGAGTGGAGGAGACCTTCGGTACCCGCTGCGTACTGGAGGTACACACATGGACGTCCACTTCTTCACCTGGGCGATCACCATCGCCGGCATCATCGGCCTGCTGTTCTTCGACTTCTTCAGTCACGTCCGCACGCCGCACGAGCCGACCATCCGCGAGTCGGCCATCTGGTCGGGCGTCTACATCGGCATCGCGGTCCTGTTCGGCGTCGGCGTCGGCGTCTTCTCGAACTGGACCTTCGGTGGCGAGTACTTCGCCGGCTACATCACCGAGAAGGCCCTCTCGGTCGACAACCTGTTCGTCTTCCTGATCATCATGACGAGCTTCGCGGTGCCCCGCATCTACCAGCAGAAGGTGCTGCTCGTCGGCATCGCGATCGCCCTGCTCTCGCGCGGTCTGTTCATCGCGGCCGGCGTCGTCATCATCGAGAACTTCTCGTGGGTCTTCTACCTCTTCGGCATCCTGCTCTTCTGGCTCGCCTACAGCCAGGTCAAGGGCGGCCACGGGGACGACGAGAAGGACGAGGCGGACAGCAAGCTCATCCGCGCCCTGCGCCGCGTCATCCCGACGTCGAACGACTACGACGGCCAGAAGCTCACCACCAAGGTGAACGGCAAACGCCTCTTCACCCCGCTCTTCCTCGTCATGGTGGCGATCGGCCTGACCGACGTCCTGTTCGCGCTCGACTCGATCCCCGCCATCTTCGGCCTCACGCAAGAGGCGTACATCGTCTTCACGGCGAACGCGTTCTCGCTGCTCGGCCTGCGTCAGCTGTACTTCCTGATCTCGGGTCTGCTCGAGCGCCTCGTCTACCTGGCCCAGGGGCTGGCGGTCATCCTCGCCTTCATCGGCGTCAAGCTGCTGTTCCACGCCCTGCACGTCAACGAGGTGCCGTTCATCAACGGCGGCGAGCCGATCACCTGGATCCCCGAGATCCCCATCTGGTTCTCCCTCGGCTTCATCGTGCTGACCATCGCCGTGGCGACGGTCGCCAGCCTCGCGAAGACCCGACGGGACGCCCGCGCGAAGGCCGGCGTCACGGCGAGCACCGACGACGACCACTGATCCCCCGACGGGCGGCCCCGTCCGGGGCCGCCCGTCGTCACTCCCCCGCGGCACCGCCGCGGCCGCACCACGAAACGGAACACCCCGATGCGCCTCGAACTCATCCGCCACGGTCAGACCGACTGGAACCTCGCCGACAAGCTGCAGGGCTCGTCCGACATCCCACTGAACGACACCGGCCGCGGCCAGGCCCTCGAGGCGGCACGTCTGCTGGCCGGCGTCGAATGGAGCGCCATCGTGTCGTCGCCGCTCGGCCGTGCCCGCGAGACCGCCGAGATCATCGCCGGCGAGCTCGGCCTCGGGCCCGGTGACGCCTACGCCGAGCTGATCGAGCGCGCCTACGCCTCGCACGAAGGGCGGCCCCCGGAGTCGCCGATCCCCGACCAGCCGAACGCCGACTACCCCGACATCGAGCCGCGCGAGTCGGTCGCCGCCCGGGGCATCGGCGCGCTCGAGATGATCCGCGACACGCGACTGCCGCTCGACGGTGACGACGCCCACATCGTCGTCGTCTGCCACGGCACGATCATCCGCTTCACCCTCGCCGAGATCCTCGGCCGAGAGGTCCCGCACATCGAGAACGCGGCGGCGAACACGGTCGAGTGGGACGGCACCGCCTGGCACGTGCTGAGCATCAACGGCGGGGTCGTCGACACGCCGATCGACTGACACCCCGGGGCTCCACGGGGCACGACGAGAACGCAGGAGGCGCGGCCACGCAGGTCGCGCCTCCTGCGTTTCTCGTCGGGTCGGGCCGGGTCGGGTCAGGGCCCGACCTGACCCGAGCAGACCGACTCCGAGGCTCACGGCGTGCCGAACCCGACCCCACTGAGGGCTCGCGGCGTGCCGAACCCGACAACTCGTGCGCGACGCGCCGCTCAGTTCCTCCTGAGCAATCGGCTGGAGGCCTCCTGGTCGCGAATTGCACACGAGGAGCGGGCAGGGGCGGGCGGGGACGGGCTGAGGCGGTTCCGCGCTGACGAGGACGGCGAGGGCGAACGGAGGTCAGCGGGCAGGGGCGGCGGTGCCCCGCTCGGCGACGACGCGTTGTCCGACGACGGCGCTGACGCCGTCCTGACGCATCGAGACGCCGTAGAGGGCGTCGGCGATCTCCATCGTGCGCTTCTGATGCGTGATGACGATGAGCTGGCTCGACTCGCGGAGGTCTTCGAAGATGGTCAGCAACCGGCCGAGGTTGGCGTCGTCGAGGGCCGCCTCGACCTCGTCCATGATGTAGAACGGGCTCGGCCGGGCCTTGAAGATCGCGATCAGCAGCGCCACGGCGGCCAGCGACCGCTCGCCACCCGACAGCAGCGACAGCCGCTCGATCTTCTTGCCGGCCGGTTTCACCGTCACCTCGATGCCGGTCGCCAACAGGTCGTCGGGGTCGGTCAGGTGCAGCGAGCCGCTGCCTCCGGGGAAGAGGATCGGGAAGACCTCGTCGAAGGCGGCCTGGGTGTCGGCGAACGCGCTCGCGAAGATGGTCTGCATCTTGTCGTCGATCTCGTCGATGATCGTCAAGAGGTCCTTGCGGGTGCCGGTCAGGTCGGTCAGCTGCTCGGTCAGGAAGACGTGGCGCTGCTCGAGCGCCGCGAACTCCTCGAGGGCCAGCGGGTTGACCCGCCCGAGCCGGGCGAGCTTCTTCTCGGCCGCGGCGAGCCGGCGCTGCTGGGCCGCCCGGTCGAAGGGCACGCCCCGAGGAGGCGCGGCGTCGTCCTCGCCCGCGGCGTCGCCCTCGCCCGCGGCGTCGCCCTCGCCCGCGGCGTCGCCCTCGCCCGCGGCGTCGCCCTCGTCCGCGGCGTCGTCTTCGCCCGCGGCGTCGACGTCGACCAGGTCGACCTCGTCGTCGACGGACGGTCGGGCCACGACCTCGTCGTCGCTCGGCACGAGCACGTGCGGTCCGTACTCGGCCACGAGGACGTCCTCGACGAGGCCGAGCTCGGAGCCGGCTCGTTCGAGCAGCCCGGACAGGTGCAACTTCTGCTCGTAGATCTCCATCTCGAGGCCGTGCACGCTCTCGGTCACGGTGGCGAGCCGGTCGCGCAGCTCGCGCTCGGCCCGGCGCAGCGCCTGCAGCTCGGTGTTCTGCTCGGCCCGGGCCGCCTCGGCCTCGGCCAGCACCGCGCGCGCCTCGGCCACCGACCGGGCGACCGCGTCCAGGGTCGGCGGCAAGGCCTCGAGCACCGACGACGTGGCGGCCATCTGGCGCTGCCGCACCACCGTCTGACGCGCCTGCAGCTCGGCGGCCGCCCGTTGCTCGTCGAGCTGGCGTTGCAGGGCCTCGGCACGGGCGATCTCGGCCCGGACCCGTTCGCGCACCGTCTCGAGGGCGATGCGGCGCTCGGTCTCGACGGCCCGCGCGGCCTCGACCTCGGCCCGCAGGCCGTCGCGCGCCGACGCGCCGAGCAGCGGCCGCGGGCGGGCGGCGCGCTGGCCGCGGGCGGCCGGGGCCGCGGCGCCGGCGCGGCCCGCGGCGTCGACGGCCTCGACCGACGCGTCGAGGGCGTCCGAGAGACGGTCGACCTCGGCCTCGGCGGCCTCGACCCGGGCACGCAGGCGACCGAGCTGCTGCCCGTGGGAGGTGACCCGCGCCTCCTCGTCCCGGGCGGCTGCCGCCGCCTCTTTCGCATGGGTGCGCGTCGTGGTGAGCCGCTCCCGCAGCTCGGCGAGTTCGGGGGCGAGACGTTCGATCTCGGTGGCCACGCCGGTGAGCCGGTCGGCGGCCGCGTCACGCTCGGCGACGAGCCCGAGGCGCGCCCGCCCGGCGCCCGACCCGCCGCGCAGCACGTAGTCGGTCCGCACCTCGCCCGCCCGCGCGATGACGGTCACGGGGCCCGGGTGGCCGGCGAGGGCCTGCCAGGCCGTGCGCGCGACCACGAGGTCGTCGGCCACGACGGTGGCGGCCAGCAGTCCGAGCACCCCGGGAGGCGCGGTGACGACGGCCGTGGCGGCGACGGCTCCGGTCGGGAGGTCGACGTCGAGCGTCGACAGGGGCCGCACGGGCTCGGCCACGACGACCTCGACCCGGCCGAGCTCGGCCTCGGTGGCGTGCGCGACGGCGTCGACCGCGGCCTCGACGTCGTCGGCCAGCACCGAGTCGACCACGCTGCCGAGCGCCGCGGCGACGGCGGCCTCGTAGCCGGGACGCACCTGCACGTGCTCGGCCACGAGGCCGCGGATGCCCGGTCGGTCTGCGGCCACGAGAGCGGCCGTGGCGTCGTTCTGGTCGAGGGCGAGAGACAGGGCGCTCCGGCGGGCCGCGAGGGCGTCCCGCTCGCGTTCGGCCGCGTGCAGGCGGTCGCGCAGCTCGTCCACGCTCGCCGTGAGAGCCGTCAGTCGCTCTTCGGCCTCGGCCTGGACGGCGGCGTGATCGACCCCGTCGGCGTCGGCACGCGGTGACCGATGCTCGAGCTCGGCGTACTCGGCCCGCCCGGCGTCACGACGCGCCTCGGCGGCCTCGAGCGCGGCACGCTGACGCAGCTGCTCGCCACGGACGGCGGCGAGCCCGGACCGCGCCGTCTCGAGGGCGCCACGCAGGCGGGGCGCCGCGAGGTCGTGCTGCGAGACGAGGACGCTCTGCGCCTGGATCTCGACGTCGAGGGCGTCGAGGGACGCACGGATGGTAGCCAGTTCGGCCCCGGCGGCCCCCACCGCCGCCTCGGCCTGTGAGACGTCGCCGCGCAGACGCTCGGCCTCGTCGCGGGCGTCGGCGACCATGCCCGCGCTGACGGTGGTCGCCACGGCGGGCTGGTCCGCCTGCTGGGCGAGCAGCTGGAGACGCTGCTGCGCGAGACTCGACAGGCGGCGCAGGCGCTCGTGGACCGACTCGAGCCCGAAGACCACCCGGCGGGCGTCGTCGACGGCGTCGCCGATCATGGCCTGCTCGAGGCGGTGCTCACGCTGCTTGTTCTCGTCGAGGCGGTCCTGCAGCACGATGCGCTCGCTCTTGCGCTCGGCCTCGGTGCTCGACCTGGCCGTGAGCGACTCGCGCAGGGCGACGACCTCGTCCGCCAAGAGACGGGCGCGGGCGTCCCGGACGACCGCGGCGATGGTCTGCGCCTCGCGGGCGATCTCGGCCTGGCGCCCGAGCGGTTTGAGTTGACGGCGGAGCTCGCCCGCGAGGTCGCTGAGCCGCGTGAGGTTCGTCTGCATGGCCTCGAGCTTGCGGAGGGTCTTCTCCTTGCGACGACGGTGCTTGAGGATGCCGGCGGCCTCCTCGACGAAGCCCCGGCGGTCCTCCGGGGTGGCACGCAGCACGGCGTCGAGCTGCCCCTGCCCCACGATGACGTGCATCTCGCGGCCGAGGCCGGAGTCGCTGAGCAGCTCTTGCACGTCGAGCAGCCGGCAGCCCTCGCCGTTGATGGCGTACTCACTGCCGCCGTTGCGGAAGAGGGTGCGGCTGATCGTCACCTCGGTGTAGTCGATCGGCAGGGCCCCGTCGGAGTTGTCGATCGTCAACACGACCTGCGCCCGACCGAGCGGGCCGCGGGTGGAGGTGCCGGCGAAGATGACGTCCTCCATCTTGCCGCCGCGGAGGTTCTTCGCCCCCTGCTCCCCCATCACCCAGGCGAGGGCGTCGACGACGTTGCTCTTGCCCGAACCGTTCGGGCCGACGACGCAGGTGACCCCCGGCTCGAAGGCGAACGTGGTCGCCGAGGCGAACGACTTGAAGCCCTTGAGCGTGAGGCTCTTCAGGTACATGCGCCGCGCCTCCTCGGGGCTCGTGACGGGTGGTGGACGGGGCGGACAGGTGCGCCGACGGCCGGTCGTGACCCGTTCTCAAGGATACGGGTGGAGGCCCCGCCGTCCGGGGAGGCGGGCGGCGCCGGACGAGGCAGGGATCAGCGCGTGCGCACCCGCTGGCAGCGGGGGCAGAAGTGGCTCGGGCGGGTCATGAAGGCCTCGCGCACGACGGGGGTGCCGCACCGGGGGCAGGGGCGCCCCTGCTGCCCGTACGCGGCGAGGCTGTGGCTGAAGTAGCCGGACTGGCCGTTGACGTTGACGTACTGGGCGTCGAAGCTCGTCCCGCCCTCGCCGAGCGCCTTGAGCAGCACGACACGCACCTCGGCCAGCAGCACGCGGGCACGCGCCCTCGACAGCGACTCGGTGGGCTGTTCGGGGTGCACCCGCGCGGCCCAGAGGCTCTCGTCGGCGTAGATGTTGCCCACCCCGCTCAGCAGACCCTGGTCGAGGAGCGCACGCTTCACACCGGTGCGTCGGGCCAGCAGCCGGGTGATCACCCGCGACTCGTCGAAGGCCGGGTCGAGCGGGTCGCGAGCGATGTGCGAGACCTGCTGCGGGACCCGGCGCACCCACGCGGCCGGATCGGCGTCGGTCCCGGCGGCGCTGGTCGGCGGGGCGTCCGTACCGGCGTCGTCGGAAGCCTCGACAGCGGCCTCGACAGCGGACCCCAGGAGGCGCGGGCCGGCGAACCCCGCCGCCCGCCCGTCCGGCGTGGGCACGCTCTCGTCGAGGGCCATCGAGCCGAAGATGCGCTGGTCGACGAAGGCGAGTCGCACGGGACCGAGCGAGGGGCTCTCGACCTCGAGCCGGATGCGCATCAGGCGGTCGGGCTCGGCGTCCCGGCTGCGGAGCAGCACCTGACCGCTCATGCCGAGGTGAGCCACGAGGGCCAGGGGCTGCTCGTGCGGCTCGGCCGGCTCGAAGGGGAACCAGAGGAACTTGCCCCGGCGGACGGCCGAGTCGATGGTGCCACCGACTAGCCGGTCGGCGAAGTCGTCGCTCGGACCGCGGTGTCGCTTGAGCGACCGCTGGTCGAGGACGTCGACCGCCGTCACCACGGCACCGGCCACCACGGGGTGCAGACCGGCTCGGACGACCTCGACCTCGGGCAGTTCGGGCACGATCAGTCGGCGGAGGCTGCGGCCCGACGGGCGGCGGCCACCCCGGCGGCCGACGCGTTGAGCGACGTCCAGGCCCCGAGCGCGGCGGCCATCTCGGCCTGCTTCTTGCTGCTACCCGACCCCTCGGCGACGCCCTGCTCGTCACCCAGGGCGACCACGGCGTGGAAGCGCTTGTCGTGATCGGGGCCGCTGTCGGTCACCGAGTACGAGGGCATGCCGCGCCCCAGGGTCGCGGCCAGTTCTTGCAGGCTGGTCTTGGGGTCCATCGCGGCACCGAAGCGATCGGGGTCGACGAGCAGCGGCGCGACGAGACGCAGCACGAGCGCCGTGGCGGCCTCGCCCCCGGCCTCGAGGTAGGTCGCACCGATGATGGCCTCGACGGTGTCGGCCAGGATCGAGTGCTTGTCGCGACCGCCGGTCAACTCTTCGCCGCGACCGAGGCGCAGGTGCGGGCCGAGACCGATGATGCGGGCGACCTCGGCCAGGGCGACGGTGCTGACGAGACTGGCCCGACGCTTGGCGAGGTCACCCTCGTCGAGGTCGGGGTTCTCGGTGAAGAGCATGACCGTGACGGCCTGGCCCAGGATGGAGTCACCGAGGAACTCGAGGCGCTCGTTGTTGCCGACGCCGCCGTGCTCGTACGAGTACGACCGGTGGGTGAGCGCCTGGTCGATCAGGTCGTCGCTGAGCTCGATCTGCAGCCGGGACAAGAGAACAGCCCGGTCGGCACCAGGGCTCGACTCGGGCTGACTCATGCGCTCACCGCGAGGGTGGACGGGTTCACGTCGGTGATCAGACGTCGGCGACCTTGCGGCCCTTGTACTCCATGTACAGGGCGGTGCCGGCGCTGTCCTCGACGACCTTGGCACGGTGCGGGAGGCTGTAGGTGACCTTGCCGTTCTCGATCGTCTTGACGAGCTGGACCGGCGTGGCCTTCCACTGCGAACGACGAGCGTGCGTGTTGGAGCGTGACTGCTTGCGCTTCGGGACGGCCATGGGTTTCTCTTCTCTCTGTCGGCACCCTCACGGGTGCCTGGGTCTGACGATGGTGGGTGACGCGGTGGTGTTCAGTGCTGCTCGTCGGCCGGGCGCCGGTCGTCGTGACCGGTGCCCTGTGACGTGCCGTCGGCGGGTGCCGATTCAGCCTGGAACCCTGCCAGGGCCGACCAGCGGGGGTCGGCGATCTCGCGGGGCTGGTAGTCGGGGATGTCGTCCACGCGCTCGCCCGTTTCGGGGTCGAGGCCCGGACAATCCGGCCGACAAACCGGCTGGAAGGGCAGTGACAGAACCACTGCGTCTCTGACCACGGGTTCAAGATCCACGTGATCGTCTTGAACCTGATAGTCAAAAGCTTCGTCGACATCGTACGCGAAAAGCTCGGCGAAATCGACTTCGACGGGCTCGGAGATGTCACGGAGGCATCGGCTGCACTCACCGACCGCCGTGCCCGAGACGTGCGCGGACACCAGGATGCCGTCGTGCAGCCCCTCGAGCTTGACGTCGATCGCCAGCTCGGCACCCTTCGGCACCGAGATCTGGCCCTCGCCGAGCTTCTCGGGCACGACGACGTCGAGTTCGTGCTCGCGCATCTCGCCCGGACGGTGCACGAGGTCGAACACCGGGACGGTGTAGGGGGTCTGGGTGAAATGAGGCACGAAGAGAGAGTTTACGCCGTCGAGCCGGACGCCGCCTCCGTGCCCCCGACGAGCGATCGCGGCGCGATCGTGGCCGCGACGCGCTGCCCCACGGACGAGGAGGCGCGGAGCCCGTCGATCACGCGACGCGCGTCCGCCTGCACCTGCCGAGCGGCCGGCTCGGCCCCGAAGCGCTCGGCCTGCAGAGCGTCCAGCAGCGCGACCGAGGCGACCCGCGCCTCCTCGGCCCTGGGCGACCGGCCGGAGGACGGTGTCGTCGCCGTTCCGGTCACGGCGCCCCCTGCCCCGAGGCGCTGCGCCAGCAGGTCGGCGACGGCCGACGGGGTCATCGTGGCCGTCACCGGGACACCCAGGTCTCGAGCGGTGTCGACCACCTCGTGCCAGGCGTGCAGCGCCAGGTCGGGCGGGGACGCCGACAGACGACGACGTCGACGGCCGACGCGCAGACCCGAGGGGACGACGAGGGCGGCGAGCACGAGCGCCGCGAGCACCGACAGGGCGATCGACGGGACGGGCCCGACGCCGGAGCCCGGACCCGAGGCGGCGGACGTCGGCGTGGCGCTCGCGCTCGGAGCTGCGCTGGTCGGAGCGGTCGAGGCCGAGGGGGCCGTGCTCGCGTCGGGCGCGGTGCTGGCGTCGTCGCTGGGGACGTCGCTCGGCTCGACACCGGTCTGCTGCAGGTACTGCTGGGGGGCGCCGAGGCCGACGGTCGGCTCGAACGGGACCCAGCCGAGCCCGGCGAAATACAGCTCGGGCCAGGTGTGCAGGTCGTCGCTGCTCACCCGGAACGCGGCGTCGTCACCCACGCCCTGCAGGTCGCCCGGCAGGAAGCCCACGGCCACCCGCGCCGGGATGCCCAGCGTCCGGGCCATGACCGCCATCGCCGAGGCGAAGTGCACGCAGTACCCGCTGCGGACCTGCAGGAACGTCTCGATCGCGTCGAGGCCGCTGCCGTCGTAGCCTCGCTGGACCGGGGTGTCCTCCGAGTACGTGAAGTCGCCGTCGCGGAAGAAGTCCTGCAGCTCGACGGCCGCGTCGAACGGGTTGGCCGAGCCGGCGGTCACCTCGGCGGCGAGGTCGGTGACGGTCTGCGGCACCTCCTCGACCGAGAGGTAGGGCGCCATGTCGGGCCCCGTGTCGTCGAGCGATGCGACGACCTGCGCGGGGCTCGGGTCGACGGGCCGACTCGTCACCTCGTACTCGAGGCCCTGCGTGCCCTCGGAGTCGCTGCGGACGGTGACGCCGCTCTCGTCGACGAAGCGCCACCCGTCGTCGAGGCCCTCGATGGTCGTCGGCGGCACCGGGACGGGCAAGTACGGGCTGCGCAGCGCCCCGATCGTGACGTCGGTCGTGACGTCGCGTCGTGCGGTGCCCGGGTCGATGCCGGGAGCGTCGGGCAGGGTGTCGAGCGTGTTGAGCGGGTCGAGCGGCACGTCGGCGGGACTCCACGTGCGGCCCGAGAAGGCCCCCAGGTCGACGAGCTTGAGGGAGTTTCCCTGCGGGTCGGCGGTCCGGTACGACAGGACGGGGATCGGGGCGCCCCGCCGCAGGTCGTCGCCGAGGCCGATGATCGGGTTCACGCCGGGCGCGAGGCCGGGACCGGCCCCCGAACCGGTCAACGGCGCCACGCCCGTCAGGGGGACTACGGCCGTCAGGAGCCCGGCCACGGCGACCGACGCGGCGGCACCGACGAGGCCGGCACGCGAGGGTCGTCGCCCGGTGGAGACCATGAGCAGCACGAGGTAGGCCAGCACGGTCGCCACCACCCAGGGCCAGCTCGTGACGACGCCCGGCACGAAGGTCGGCACGGCCAGCACGAGGGCCGGGAAGACCCCGGTCACGACCGGCAGCTGCCCCACCGACGACAGCAGGTCGGTGACGACGGCGACCACGAGGACCGAGAGGGCCACCGTGACCAGCAGGCCGTCGTTCACCTCGACGGGGGCCGATCCCTCGACGAGGGCCGCGTTCGCCTGAGCCGAGAGCTCGGGGATGCGCGCGAAGGTCGCCCCCGTCGGCACGACCCCGAGCAGGGCCGTCCCTCCGGAGGCGAAGGCCGTCGTGACGAGCGCGCCGAGGACCGCCCCGCCGACCACGCCCAGCCAGGAGGCGCCTCCCAGCGCCCGGACCGCCAGGGAGCCCCCCAGCACCACGGCGGCCACGACGGCCCCCGCGACCCACCACCCGACCCCGACGAAGACGGGGTGCAGGCCCGCGAGCGAGAGGACGAGCCCGAGCCAGAGCAAGGCCGAGGTCTGCCAGCGGGCCGTGCCCGCGGGCTCGGCCCCGAAGAACCCCACGCGGGTCGGCGAGTCAGTCATCGAGGACCCCCGAGGTCGTGATCAGGCGGCCGCCGTCGACGCTCGAGTCCGTCTCGACGACCCGCCAGCCGGAGTCGCGCAGGGCGCCGGCGACCTCGTCGGGGGCGAGCACGGGGTCGTCGCCCCGGCCCGGACCGTCGGCGAGGCGTGCGGGTCGTGAGGTCAGGCCGGCACCGAGGGGCAGGGCGGCGGTGACGACGACGGCGACCGCCGACGACCCGGGAGCCCTCGAGGCGACGAGCAGCTCGAGATCGAGCCGGCCCAGTCCCGAGACGACCGCCACGACGGGCTCCCGGGGCGACGGGGCGGGAGCCGGTGCCCCGAGCGCGTCGTCGAGCCGCAGGTCGGCGAGGTCGTCGAGGAACCCCGTGGTCGGCGCCGGGTCGTGCCGGGCGACGAGCGTGCCGCCGGGTGTCGTCAGCACGGTCGCCGACCCCGCGTGGCCGACCTCGACCGCGATCGTCGCGGCGAACGAGACCGCCCACTCGAAGGCGTCGCTGACGAGCGGGATCGCGGCGGTCGCCGACCTCGCCCGGACGCCGCTCGTCGGCGGCACCGTCGGGCGCGCGTCGGACCATCCCTCGGCTGCGACGGCGATGACGACCCGCGCGCTGGGCAGGCCGTGCTGCTCTTCTTGTCGGACCATGAGCTCGCCGTGCCGGGCCGTGGCCTTCCAGTGCACCCGACGCATCGGGTCACCCCGGCGGTACTCACGCGTGACCGGATCGTCCTCGCCACCGGCCAGGCTGTGCTCGCGCTGCCGTCTCGACCCGTCGCCCAGGGCACGGGACTCGCGTCCCAGCCCCACCTCGACGACGTCGGGCACGACGACTAACTCGGCCACGCCGGCCGCCACGACCCGTCGCCGGGCGACGCCGTACGACTCGACGAGGTCGACGTGCAGGGGTCCGATGCGGTGCCGACCGCGCGGCAGGTCGTGGTGACGGAAGACCGCCGAGGAGGCACGGCCCGGCACGAGCAGGACGGCCGCGGCCTCGGAGTCGGACAGTCGCCCGAACGGCAGCTGCTCGCGGACCCGCACGGTACCGCTGGTCCGAGCCCCTCGGGGAAGGACCGTGACCGTCTCGACGGCGGACCACCCCGCGACGCCACGGTCGGGAGTGAAGCGACGGGTGACCCGCACGTCGGCCGTGCGGAAGAGCAGGGAGAGCGTGACGGCCACGATCAGGACGACGAGCGTCGAGCCGGCGAAGACGAGGGGCGGGGCCTGCAGCAGCCAGCCCACGAGCACGACGAGCACCCCGGCGGCGAGCACGCCGACGCCACGGCCGGTCGGCCTGGGGACCCCACCCCGTCTCACGGTCAGCGGGCGTCGGTCGCGTCGCCGAGCGGGACGGGGGTCTGTTCGACGACCTCGGCGACGAGGTCGTAGGCCGCCGAGACCGCCCCCGCCCCGGCTCGGCCGGCGAGGATGACCCGGTGGCCGAGGACGGGACCGGTGAGGGCGTCGACGTCGTCGGGGACCACGTAGCCTCGGCCGTTGAGGGCGGCCCAGGACTTGGCCGCCCGCATGAGTTGCAGGGTCGCGCGGGGGCTGGCCCCGAGACGCACGTCGGGGTGGACGCGCGTCGCCTGGACGATCCGCACGGCGTATTCTTCGACCGCCTGCGCGGTGTAGACCGTGCGGACGGCGGCGATCATGCGCGTCAGCTCGTCGAGCGAGACGAGCGGGCGCAGCGTGTCGAGTGGGCTGACCCGCTCGCGCTGCTGCAGCATGCGCAGCTCGCTGCGGGCATCGGGGTAACCCAACGAGATGCGGGCCATGAACCGGTCGCGCTGAGCCTCGGGCAGGTTGTAGGTGCCCTCCATCTCGACGGGGTTCTGCGTCGCCACGACGAGGAAGGGCGAGGGCAGCGGGTGCGTGATGCCGTCGACCGTCACCTGGCGCTCTTCGAGGCTCTCGAGCAGCGCCGACTGCGTCTGCGGCGAGGCGCGGTTGACCTCGGCGCCGATGGCGGCGTTGGGGAGGAGGGGCCGGGGCTTGAACCCGAACCCGCCGCTCTGCCGGTCGTAGACCGAGACGCCCGTGATGTCGCTCGGCAGCAGGTCGGGGGTGAACTGGATGCGGGTGACGGTCGCGTCGACCGCCTTGGCGAGTGCCCGGGCCAGCTGGGTCTTGCCGACGCCCGGGACGTCCTCGATCAACAGGTGACCCTCGGCGAGCAGGACCGTGAGCGCCGTCGAGATGGCGCCGTCCTTGCCGTCGATCACGGTGGCCACGGCCTCGAGGATGCCCCTCGCGCGCTGCTGGACCTCGGCGAGCGACATCGTGGGCCCGGAGCCGGTCGCGCGGACGGCGGCGGGCTCGACGGTGGGGTCGTTGGTCGTGGTCATCGCGGCGTCCTCGTCGGGTGGGGTCGGGGTCAGGTGGTGCTGAGGTAGGCGGCCACGGCCTCGGGCACGTAGGGCGACACGTCCCCGCCGAGCGAGGCCACCTGCCGCACGAGCGAGCTCGACACGTGCGCATGGGCCGGGTCGGGGAGCAGGAAGACGGTCTCGACACCGGCGAGGCTGCGGTTCATGATCGCCATCGGGGTCTCGTAGGCGACGTCGACCTGCGATCGGATGCCCTTGACGAGCACGCTCGCCCCGACCTCGGTGCAGTAGTCGACGAGCAGCCCGACGCTCCAGCTGTGGACCGTGACGGTCTCGGGCAGCCCGGCCGCCCGGAGCGATTCGGTGAGCAGGGAGACGCGCTGCGCGAGGGGCAGGAGCGCACTCTTCTCGGGGTTGTGCACGACGAGGACGTGCACTTCGTCGAAGATGTTGGCGGCCCGGGCGATCACGTCCACGTGACCGAGGGTCACGGGGTCGAACGAACCCGGCACGACGGCGATCCTGCTCATCCGGTCACTGTATCCCGCCGACCCCGGACGGACACCCAGGGCGACGGCGGGGTCGAGGACGCATCACGCACCACGGCGCGCTCAGTTCTTGCCCATGGCCTCGCGGCCCCGGTCGTCGAGTCGACGCGCGATGGCCGCGGCGAGGGCGGGGTGGTCGACCAGGCGGGGATCGGCGTCGAGGACCTCGGCCGCGTGCTCGCGGGCGAGGCCGATGAGGTCGCCGTCGCGCGCCACCCGCAGCAGACGCAGGGACGACCGGCCGCCCGACTGGAGGTTGCCGAGCACGTCGCCCTCGCGACGCAGGTCGAGGTCGACCTGCGCGAGCTCGAAGCCGTCGAGTGTGGCCGCGACCGCGTCGACCCGCTCGCGGGCCACGGTGTCGGCCGCAGCATGGGTGACGAGCAGGCAGAGCCCCGGGTGACCGCCGCGGCCGACGCGACCGCGCAACTGGTGCAGTTGCGAGACGCCGAACCGGTCGGCGTCGAGCACGACCATGGTCGAGGCGTTCGGCACGTCGACCCCCACCTCGATGACCGTCGTCGCGACGAGCACGTCGATGTCACCGGCCGCGAAGCGACGCATGACGTCGTCCTTCTCGTCGGACGACATGCGCCCGTGGAGGGGCTCGACGCGCAGGCCCTGCAGCACGGGGATCGTGGGCACCCGGGCCATGACCCCCTCGACGCTCGCGCGTTCGGGTGCCGGAGCGACCGACGCGTCGGCCCCGGGCTGATCGTCGCCGGGTCCGACGTCGGCGTCGGGCGGGTCGCCGGGTTCGGCCGTGACCGCGTCGATCGCCGGGCAGACGACGAACACCTGTCGCCCCTTCGCCACCTCCTCGGCCGAGCGCTGCCAGATGCGGCCGCCCCAGGTCGGGTGGTCGGCGAGGGGCACGACGAAGGACTCGATCGGCTGGCGGCCCTTCGGCAGTTCGGCGATGGTCGACACGTCGAGGTCGCCGAAGACCGTCATGGCCACGGTGCGCGGGATCGGCGTCGCGGTCAGGACGAGCACGTGCGGCGGCGTGGCGCCTTTCTTCCGCAGCGCCTCACGCTGGTCGACGCCGAAGCGGTGCTGCTCGTCGACGACGACGAGGCCGAGGTCGAAGAACTCGACGGTCTCGCTGATCAGGGCGTGGGTGCCCACGACGACGTGCGCCTGGCCGCTGACGATCGACAGCAGCGCTTTCTTGCGCTGGGCGACCGTCATCTGACCGGTCAGCAGGGTCGGGCGCAGTCGGGCCGCCAGGTCGGGCCCGAGTGTGGCCGTGATCGACCGCAGGTGCTGTGCCGCGAGCACCTCGGTCGGGGCCAGCAGGGCCGACTGGCCACCGCTCTCGGCCACCGCGAGCATCGCCCGCAGGGCGACGAGGGTCTTGCCCGAGCCGACCTCGCCCTGCACGAGGCGGTTCATGGGCACCTCGGCCTCGAGGTCGCGGGTGATCTCGTCGCCGACGAGGCGCTGGTCGCCCGTCCGGTCGAAGGGCAGGGCGGCGTCGAAGGTGGCGAGCAGGCCGTCGGGCGTGGCACGGCGTGGGGTGGCGGCCGATCGACGCACGAGCGCCCGCTGCTGGAGCAGGGCGCTCTGCAGCACGAAGGCCTCGTCGAACCGCAGGGTGTCACGGGCCGTGAGGTGGTCACGGTCGGTCTCGGGACGGTGGATGCGCTCGTACGCCTCGGACACGGGCATGAGGTCGAGCTCGGACCGGACCGACGCCGGCACCACGTCGTCGATCGGCGGCAGGCCGTCGAGCAGCACCTCGACCGACTTCTGCACCTGCCAGGACGCGACGGAGGCGCTGGCCGGGTAGATCGGGATGGGCTGCTTCGCCCACTTCTGGGCCTGCTGGTCGCCGACCCCGGCGACGGCCTCGTGAGAGGCGTCGAACAGCTCGTAGTCGGGGTGAGCCAGCTGACGGAGCCCCCGGTAGTCGCCGACCTTGCCGGCGAAGATGCCCCGAGCACCCGGCACCAGGTCTTTGGCCCGCCAGGCCTGGTTGAAGAAGGTGAGCGTCAGGATGCCCTGGCCGTCGCCGATGCGCACCTCGAGGATCGACCCGCGCCGGGCGCGCATCGTGCGTTCGCGCACGTCGAGCACCTGGGCCACGATCGTGACGGACTCGCCGAGGGGCAGTTGGTCGAGCGCCGTGAGCTCGCCCCGACGGGCGTAGCGCCGGGGGAAGTGCGTCAGCAGGTCGCCGACCGTGCGCAGGCCGAAGGCCTTCTGCAGGGCGGTGGCCGTCCGGCCGCCGAGGGCCCCGGCCAGCGACGCGTCGAGGGGTGAGTCGGGCACGGACACCACGCTAGCGCCCGCCCCCGACAGCGCCCGCGCCAGGCTGCGCCGGACCCCGTCGGGCCCGCCCGTGATCAGAGCGAGAAGGAGTACCCGCCGGAGGCGCGGGTCGACTTCGCGAGGTCGGCCACGTGCCCGTCGTCGTTCACCTCGAGGGCCCGCAGCTGCCGTCCCACTCCGCGGGCGGACTGCTTGCAGAAGCCGACGGCCAGGTGACGCTCGGCGTCGGAGTCGGCCCGCGCCTCCTGCAGGGCCGTCGAGGCCCGGGAGAGGACGGCCGTCTGCGCGTAGATGCCGCTCGCCGCGTCGGCGAGGCGCTTCTGGACGAGCTGCCTCTCTTGCACCTTCTTGCCGTGCTTGCGGAGCGCCCCCTCGGTGCGCTCGCGCAGCCGCGAGACCTGGTCGCCGAGCTCGGCGGCCTGCTTGGCGAGCGCGGGATGGACCCCGACCGGCCGCTCGGGCCGGATGCGTCGCTGCACGCGCCCTGCGACGTACGGCGCGAGCACCCCGAGCGCCCGACCGGGGTCGCCGAGTCGCAGCGACGCGACGTCGGGCAGCTCCTCGCTGAGCGTCTTGAGGCCGTTCAGGGCGACGAACGCGCGCAGGACGTCGTTGGCCCCCTCGAAGATCGGGAAGATGCGGAAGTCGCGCAGGGCCTTCGACAGCGGGTGCCCCTCCATGTACGCCTCACCGCCGTGCAGCTGCACGGCCCGGTTGAGGGCGTACCAGCCGGTGTCGCTCGCGGCGACCTTGGTCAGGGCGGACTCGAGCGCGAAGTCGGTGTCGCCGCGGTCGACGAGGCCCGTGGTCAGGTACGACATCGACTCGACGCCGTAGATCTGCTGCGTCATCCAGGCGAGCTTGTCGCCGACCATCTCGAAGTCGGCGAGCGGTCTGCCGAACTGGTGCCGCGCCTCCGTGTGTTCGAGGCTCAGCTCGAGGAACCGCTTCATGCCGCCCGCGATGGCCGTGCCCATCGACATGCGACCGTTGTTGAGCGTGTTGACCGCGATGCGGAAGCCGTCACCCGGCTCGCCGAGCAAGTTCTCGGCGGGCACCCGGACGTCCTTGAAGTGCACGCGCTGCAGGTGGTTGGCCTTGAGGCCGTGGGTCTCGAACCGCGGGCCGGTGCTCAGCCCCTCCATGCCCTTCTCGACGATCAGCGCGACGTGTCCGAGGTCGCTCTGCGCGAAGACGGTCAGGACGTCCTTGTCGCCGTTGCCGATCCACCGTTTCTCGCCGTTCAGCAGCCAGCTGCCGTCGCTCTGCCGCTCGGCCCGGGTCTCGAGCGCGTAGGCGTCGCTGCCCACGTTCGGCTCGGTGAGCACGAACGCCGCGAGCTTCCGGCCGCTCGCCAGGTCGGGCAGCCACCGCGCCTTCTGGTCGTCGGTGCCGTAGAGGTGCAGGGGCTTCGTCCCGATCGACTGGTGCACCCCCATGACGGTGGCCAGGGTGCCGTCGACCCGACCGAACTCCTCGTACACGCGGCAGTAGGCGCTCTGGCCGAGCCCGAGACCGCCGTACTCCTCGGAGACGAAGAGTCCCATCAGACCCCGCTCGCCCAGTTCGCGCACGAGGTCGTCGCCGATCCACCCGTCGCGTTCGGCCTTCAGCGGGTCGTAGCCGGCGAGCACCTCGCGGGCGGACGCCGAGACCGTCTCGACCCGGGCCTTCTCGGCCGCGGTCATCTGCGGGTACGGGAAGACGAGTTCGGAGGCGATGCGCCCGGCGAACAGCGACTTCGTGAACGAGGGCCTCACAGTACGATCAACGCTGGTCATGGCACCGATGCTGCCGACGTCGGCGGGCACCGCCAACTCGGTTGTGCAGGTCCGACGACCGGGCGGGGTGGTCGACGGTGATGCGTTGTCGGGATGCTCGAACCACGTGCGTGCCGGGTGCGCGCCCGGTGCGCGCCGGGTGTCGCGTGTCGACCTGGCATGGTTGACCCCATGTCCCGCATCATCTCCGGCTTCGCCGACAACCTCTCGCTCGTCGTCCCCAAGGTCGGGACGCGGCCCACGAGCGACCGGGTGCGTGAGGCGCTGTTCTCGTCGCTCGACGCACGCGACGAGATCCGGGGCCGGCGCGTGCTCGACCTCTACGCCGGCACGGGCGGCCTCGGGCTCGAGGCGGCGTCGCGGGGTGCCGCCTCGGTCGTCCTGGTCGAGAAGGCCCCGGCCGCCGCGAAGGTGCTGCGCCGCAACGTCGAGTCGGTCCTGGCACGGGCACCCCGACCGCCCCGGGGCACTCCCCCGCGAGTCGACGTCGTCGCCCAGCCCGTGCGGTCGTACCTCGAGGGCGGCTCGGCGCTCGTCGACCTCGTCTTCTTCGACCCGCCCTACGAGCTGTCGGCCGCCGACCTCACCGCCGACCTCACGGCCCTGCTGCCCTCGCTCGACGAGCAGGCCCTCGTCGTCGTCGAGCGCGCCTCGCGCGACGGCGAACCGGGCTGGCCCGACGGCCTCACCCTCGACGTGAAGAAGCAGTACGGCGACACGACGGTCTGGTTCGCGCTGCGCGACTGACCCTGGCCAGGAGGCGCGGGTCGGCTCGTCAGCCCTGCGCCCCGGACCACAGGCGGTACGGGGCCCCCCCGCCGGCCACGCCGAGGTCGGGACCGGCGCCGGTGACGCGGGGCGCGCCTCCGGCCGGATCGCGGACCGTGCCGACGGCGCGGAAACCACCGGGCAAGGCGCCGTCGGGCGGGAACGTGGCGAACAGGGAGTGGTCCTCGCCGCCCGAGAGGGCGAGCCGGGGGTCGTCGCCCAGCGCCCGGGCCGACAGGTCGACCACGACGCCGGAGGCGCGGGCCACCCGACCGGCGTCGAGGGCGAGGCCGTCGGACAGGTCGAGCATCGCGGTCGCCCCGGCCGAGGCCGCCGAGCGGCCGTCGGCCACGGGCGGGGTGGGGGCGAGGTGCCAGCCGACGTCCGGGTCCCGCTCGCGCAGGGCGGCGGCCGCGGCGGTGTCGGGCACCCCCTCGTGGTCGCCACCGAGACGGAACAGCAGGTCGAGTCCGCGCGCCGAACGGCCGAGCGCACCCGACACCGCGACGACGTCGCCGACGCGCGCACCGTCCCGCCGCACCGGCGCGCGCCCCTCGAGGTCGCCGAACGCCGTCACCGCGACCGTGAAGGTCGGCGAGACCGAGAGGTCGCCGCCGACGACACCCGCGCCCGGGGCCATCGCGGAACAGCCCTCGCGGAGGCCGTCCGCGAAGGCCTCGAGCTCGGTCACGCGCGTGTCACCGGGCACCGCGAGGGCGACGACCAGCGCCGTGGGCCGCGCGCCCATCGCCGCCACGTCGGACAGGTTCGACGCCGCGGCCTTCCAGCCGAGGTCGTACGACGTCGACCAGGCACGACGGAAGTCGGGGCCGTGCACCATGAGGTCGGTCGTCACCACGAACCGGCCGTCGGGCGCCGCGACCAGGGCGGCGTCGTCGCCGGGACCGAGCAGAGTGTCGTCGCCCCGGGGCAGGCGCGGCAGGATGCGGGCCAGGGTGGCGAGCTCGCCGACGCCCTCGACGGTGTCGGCGTCGTCCGGGCGGGGGTCGGTGGAGCGTCGTTCCATGTGCTGAACGGTAGCCTGGATGCGATGTCGAACCCGTCCTCGCGCCTCGCCGCGCGCCTCCGTCCCCGTCTTCGCGTCTCGGCCCTCGTGCTCGTCGGGGCCGGTCTCGCGACGACGCTCGTCGGCTGCTCGCAAGCCGTCCCGATGCAGCCCGCCGCGGGGGCGAACGACCCGGCCTGCGCCCAGGTCACCGTCCACCTGCCCGAGGTCGTCGACGACGGGCAAGGCCGCCGCGAGACCGACGCCCAGGCGACCGGTGCCTGGGGTTCGCCGACGAGCGTGCTGCTGCACTGCGGCGTCGAGACGCCCGCCGTGTCCGACCTGCCCTGCTACGACATCCAGGGCGTCGACTGGCTCGTCGATCAAGACCCGGACGACGCCGAGACCTCGATCCTCACGACGTACGGCCGCGAACCCGGCGTCCAGGTGGTCGTCGACACCACCAAGGCGAACGGCGGCAACGTGCTGCGCGACCTGGCCGACGCGGTCGGCTACCTGCCGAACGACGGCAAGAAGTGCGTCGGGGCCGGCGACCTGCCCGGCTCGGCCGGGTCGGCCGACGAGCCCTCGGCGACGCCCACGCCGACGCCGACCCCGGCGCCGTAGGGCAGGTCGCGGGGGCGCCCGCTCTCCGTCAGCGTCGGTCTCCGTCAGCGCTGTGCCGCCGTCAGCGCTCGGTCTCGAGGCCGAGCGCGATGAGTTCGTCGATCAGCTCGGGGTAGCTGAGGCCGCTCGCGAGCCAGCAGGCGGGGAACATCGAGATGGGCGTGAAGCCGGGCATGGTGTTGACCTCGTTGATCACCCAGCCGTCCTCGGTCAGGAAGAAGTCGACGCGAGCCAGGCCCGTGCCGTCGAGGGCCTGGACGGCCAGCGCGCCCAGCCGCTGCATCTCGGCCAGGTCGCCCGGGGCGAGGTCGGCCGGGCAGACCAGGTCGGCCCCGGGCGCACCGAGGTACTTCGACTCGAAGTCGTAGAAGGTGTCGCTCGCGAGGACGATCTCACCCGCGACCGAGGTGCGGGGCGCCGCCCCGTCGCGTCCACCGAGCACGGCGCACTCGATCTCGCGGCCGACGACCGCGGACTCGACGAGGACCTTGTGGTCCTCGGCGAAGGCCGTGGCCGTGGCCGTGGCGAGGTCGGCGGGCACGGCGACGCGCGACACCCCCACGCTCGACCCGGCTCGGGCGGGCTTGACGAACATCGGGTAGCCGAGCGGCTCGACGTCGGCGGCCACCCGCTCGGGCGCGGCGTCCCAGTCACGACGACGGACGGTGCGCCACGGGGCGACGGCCACGCCGGCGGCCTGCAGCACCGTCTTCGCGAAGTGCTTGCCCATGCCGAGAGACGAGGCGAGCACGCCCGCCCCGACGTAGGGCAGCCCGGTCAGTTCGAGCAGGCCCTGCACCGTGCCGTCCTCGCCGAACGGACCGTGCAGGATCGGGAACACCACGTCGACCTCGCCCAGCAGGCGCGTCGTACCGTCGGGCTCGGTGACGGTCAGCTCGCGGGTGGCGGACGACTCGGGCCAGTGCACGCGGGTGCCGTTGTCGACGACGGTCGGCAGCGTCTCGGCGTCGAGCGCGAACCTCGCCGCGTCGTCGGGCTGCAGGGTGAACGCCCCGTCGACGGTGATGCCCACGGGCACCACGTCGTAGCGGGCGCGGTCGATCGCCGAGAGGACTCCCCCGGCCGTCGCGCAGCTGATCGAGTGCTCGCTCGACCGGCCGCCGAAGAGGACGACCACGACGGTCTTGGCCGCCTCGGGTGCCGAAGCACCGACCGGCGAGACGTCGACCGACGAGGCGTCGGTCGAGGCGACGCGCGCGGTCGTGGTGGGCTCGGTGCTCGCCATGAGGGGCCTTTCGTCGGTGTCACGGCCCGCAGGCCGACCCGCGGTGAGCGGGCTCTGGTCGTCGCACGCCCCCGGCGAGGACGACCAGCGGTCACTCGCCCTGCGGCTCGTCCGTCTCGGTGAGGTGCGGGGCGATGTTGCGCGGGTCGAGTGTACCGGCGAGCACCTCGGCCACCTGCTGGACGATGGGCATGTCGACGCCGCGCGACCGCGCGAGTTCGAGGATCGGCGCGACGGAGGCCAGCCCCTCGGCGGTCTGGTTCATCTGGCGCACGACGTCGCCGAAGGCGTAACCCTGCCCGAGCAGTCGCCCCGCGGTGTTGTTGCGTGAGAGCGGCGACTCGCACGTGGCGATGAGGTCGCCCAGCCCGGCGAGACCGGCGAGGGTCTCGGCCTTGGCCCCGAACGACACCGCGAAGGCGGTCATCTCGGCCAGCCCGCGCGTGATGATCGACGCCTTGGTGTTCTCGCCGTACCCCACGCCGTCGACGATGCCGATCGCGACGGCGATCAGGTTCTTGAGGACGCCGCCGAACTCGGTCCCGATCACGTCGGTGTTGACGAACGAGCGGAAGTACGGGTTGGTGGCGGTGGCCGCCACCAGGGTCGCCGTGTCGAGGCTGTACGACGACACGACGGCGGCCGTGGGCTGCCGCTTCGCGATCTCGAGCGCGAGGTTGGGCCCCGACGCGACGGCGATCAGGTCGCGGACGATGCCGAGCTCGGCCTCGATCACCTCGCTCATGCGCAACCCGGTGGCCTTCTCGACGCCCTTCATCAGGCTGACGACCGGCACCCCGGACGGGACCATGCCGCGGATGGCCGTCAGGTTGTCGCGCAACGTCTGGCTGGGGACCGACAGGTAGACCTGCTCGGCACCCGCCAGGGCCTGCTCGACCGACGGGGTCGCGACGAGGGTGCGGGGCAGGTTGATGCCCGGCAGGTAGTCGCTGTTGCGCTTGCTCTCGGTGATCTCGCGGGCCACCTCGGGTCGACGGGCCCAGAGGGTGACGTCGGCGCCGCCCTCGGCGAGGACCTTGGCGAAGGTGGTGCCCCAGCTGCCCGATCCCAGGACGGCCACCCGGCGAGGGATCGAGTCGCGCATGACGATCGAGATCGCCTCGGTCGTGACCGCTCCTTCTCCGAGAGCCTCGATGGCGCCTTCGCGTGACTCGGAGCTACTCAAAGCGGCCTGTCTCCTTCTGGTGGTTCTTGGTCGGGTTCCAGCGTTCGACGGGTGCCTTCTCGGCCCGCAGCCGTTCGACGAGCTCGGTCACGGCGTCCATCACCACGGCGGTGGCGGCCGTGACGGAGGCCTGGTCGAGCGGACGATCGCGGTAGGCAGAGAGGTCGACCGGATCGCCGATCACGACGGTGATGCGCTTGCGCGGGAAGGGGTGCAGCCGACTCGAGTAGCGGCCCATGAGGTGCTGACTGCCCCAGTGCGCCATCGGGATGAGAGGGACCCCGGCGGCGAGGGCGAGCCGGACGGCGCCGCTCTTGCCCTTCATCGGCCAGAGGTCGGGGTCGCGGGTCAGCGTGCCCTCGGGGTAGACGATCACGCCGCCGCCCCGGGCGACGAGCAGGCGACCGGCCGCCAGAGGGTCGTGGTCGTGCGTGCGGCCCGCCCGTTCGACGGGGATGTGCCCCATGGCGTGCATCAAGCGGCCGAACACCGGCACCCGGAACAGGGATGCCTTGGCCAGGAAGCGCGGCACGCGCCCGAGAGACCACATCACACGACCGACGACCACCGGGTCGATGTTCGTGTAGTGGTTCGGGGTCAGCACGAAGGCGCCCCCGGCCGGCAGCTTGTCGCCGTCGACGATGTCGATCCGGGCCATCAGGTCGAAGAGGGGCGCGGCAGGGGTCGCGAGGACGCGGAAGAACGCGCCTTTCTCCTTGCGACGCCTGCGCGCCGGGACCGGGACGACGGGCGCGTCGGGGTCGGCTGTGGACACCGGTCGATCAGCCCTTGAAGTCGAAGTCGGCACCCAGCTTGCGCAGCTTCGCGATGAAGTGCTCGTAGCCACGGCTGATGATGCCGACGTTGCTGATCTTCGACTCGCCCTCGGCGGTCAGGGCCGCGATGAGGTGGCTGAACCCGCCGCGCAGGTCGGGCACGCGGATGTCGGCTCCGTGCAGGGCCGTCGGGCCGTTGATGACCGCGGCCTGCTCGAACTCGCGACGTGCGACACGGCGGTCGTGGTCGGGCAGTCCGTCTTTGTGGACCGTGATGTCGGCGCCCATGTCGTTGAGGGCCTCGGTGAACTGGAAGCGGTTCTCGTAGACCGTCTCGTGGACGACCGAGGTGCCCTGTGCCTGGGTGAGGGCGACGATGAGCGGCTGCTGCCAGTCGGTCATGAAGCCGGGGTGGACGTCGGTCTCGACGACGACGGGCTTGAGCTCGCCACCGGGGTGGAAGAAGCGGATGCCGTCCTCGTGGACGTCGAAGTCGCCGCCGACCTTGCGGAAGACGTTGAGGAACGTCATCAGGTCTTTCTGGTCGGCGCCCTCGACGAAGATGTCGCCCTTGGTCGCGAGTGCGGCCGAGGCCCAGCTCGCGGCCTCGTTGCGGTCGTTGATCGCCCGGTGCGTGTAGCCGCGGAGCTTCTCGACGCCCTCGATGAAGATGACGCGGTTCGGCTCGACCGAGACGACGGCGCCCATCTTCTGCAGGATGGCGATGAGGTCCATGATCTCGGGCTCGATCGCGGCGTTGCGCAGTTCGGTGACGCCCTTGGCGAGCACCGCGGTCAGCAGCACCTGCTCGGTGGCGCCGACGCTCGGGTAGGGCAGCTCGATGTTGGCCCCGGTGAGGCCGTTGGGCGCGGTGAGGTGGATGCCGTTGTACGACTTGTCGACGACGGCACCGAAGGCACGCAGGGCGTCGAGGTGGAAGTCGATGGGCCGGTCGCCGATGCGGCAGCCACCGAGGTCGGGGATGAACGCCTCGCCCAGGCGGTGCAGCAGCGGTCCGCAGAAGAGGATCGGGATGCGGCTCGAGCCGGCGTGGGCGTCGATCTCGGCGAAGTGGGCCGACTCGACGGCGGAGGGGTCGAGGATCATCTCGCCGCGAGCCGGGTCGGTGATGCGCACGCCGTGCACCGAGAGCAGGCCACGAACGACGTTGACGTCGCTGATGTCCGGGACGTCCTTCAGGATGCTGGGGGTGTCGCCCAGGAGGGCCGCGACCATGGCCTTCGTGGCCAGGTTCTTGGCACCACGCACCTCGATGCGACCGATCAGCGGTTTGCCGCCCCGGATGACGATCTCATCGGAGGTCAACCCCACACGGGCACCTGCTGCTGCTGCGTCTTGGACGAGAGAGTTCACTTACTTCACCGGCAATGTCTTCGGGCGCCAGGCGGCGCGGCGGGATTCGAATTCTGTGATGGCCGCTTCGTCGCGGAGGGTCAGGCCGATGTCGTCGAGGCCTTCGAGGAGACGCCACTTAGTGTAGGCATCGACTTCGAATCCGACGGTGAGGCTGCCGACCGTGGCGGTCTGTGCCACGAGGTCGACCGTGATCTCGACGCCCGGCCGGCCGTCGATCTCGGCCCAGATGCGCTCGACGTCGTCCTCGGCGACGGCCGCGGCGAGCAGCCCCTGCTTGCCGGAGTTGCCCCGGAAGATGTCGCCGAACCGCGAGCTGATGATGACGTCGAAGCCGAAGTCGCGCAGCGCCCACACGGCGTGCTCACGACTCGAGCCGGTGCCGAAGTCGGGTCCGGCGACGAGGACGCGCGCACCCTGGAACTCGGGCCGGTTGAGCACGAACTCGGGGTCGTTGCGCCACCCGAAGAACAGGGCGTCCTCGAAGCCGGTCTTGGTGACCCGCTTGAGGAACTGCGCCGGGATGATCTGGTCGGTGTCGACGTTCGAACGCTTCAGCGGAGCGGCGACACCGGTGACTGTGGTGAACTTCTGCATCAGAGGGCCCTTGCTCGATCGGTGCCGTCGGCGAGGACGGGTTCGTCGGTCGCCCGGACGTCGGCGGAGGCCGCCACGACGTGGTCGTCGTCGGCCTGGAGGTCCCACGGCGACGACAGCGTCCCACGCACCGCGGTGGCCGCGGCGACGAGGGGCGACACGAGGTGCGTGCGACCGCCCTTGCCCTGGCGACCTTCGAAGTTGCGGTTCGAGGTTGACGCGCACCGCTCGCCCGGTGCGAGCTGGTCGGGGTTCATGCCGAGGCACATCGAGCACCCGGCGAAGCGCCATTCGGCGCCGAAGTCGGTGAATACCCGGTCGAGCCCCTCGGCCTCGGCCTCGAGGCGGACGCGAGCCGACCCCGGCACGACCATGACGCGCACGCCCTCGGCCTTGGTGCGGCCACGGATGATCGACGCGAACGCGCGCAGGTCTTCGATGCGACTGTTGGTGCACGACCCCATGAACACGGCGTCGACCGGGATGGCCTTCATCGGCGTGCCGGCCTCGAGGGCCATGTACTCGAGCGCACGCGTCGCCGCGGCCTTCTCGTTGGGGTCGACGACCGACTCGGGGTCGGGCACGGAGTCGCTGAGCGACACGCCCTGGCCCGGGTTGGTGCCCCACGTGACGAACGGCTCGAGCGTGTCGGCGTCGAGGAAGATCTCGGCGTCGAACACGGCGTCGTCGTCGGTCGGCAGGGTGTCCCAGTAGGCGACGGCTTCGTCCCAGTCGGCACCCGTCGGAGCGTGCGGCCGACCCTGCAGGTAGTCGTACGTGGTCTGGTCGGGCGCGACCATGCCCGCCCGGGCGCCCGCCTCGATCGACATGTTGCAGATCGTCATGCGCCCCTCCATCGAGAGGGCGCGGATCGCGCTGCCGCGGTACTCGAGCACGTAGCCCTGACCACCGCCGGTGCCGATCTGGGCGATGACGGCGAGGATGATGTCCTTCGCGGTGACGCCGGGGCGGAGCGTCCCTTCGACGGTGACCGCCATGGTCTTGAAGGGTTTGAGCGGCAGCGTCTGCGTCGCCATGACGTGCTCGACCTCGCTCGTGCCGATGCCGAACGCCATGGCCCCGAAGGCCCCGTGGGTCGAGGTGTGCGAGTCGCCGCAGACGACGGTGATGCCCGGCATGGTCAGGCCGAGCTGCGGGCCGACCACGTGCACGATGCCCTGCTCGGCGTCGCCCAGCGGGTGGAGACGGACGCCGAACTCGGCCGTGTTGCGGCGGAGCGTCTCGATCTGCGTGCGACTGGTGAGGTCGGCGATCGGCTTGTCGATCGCCAGGGTCGGCGTGTTGTGGTCTTCGGTCGCGATCGTCAGGTCGGTGCGACGCAGCGGCCGGTCGGCCTGACGCAGTCCGTCGAACGCCTGGGGGCTGGTGACCTCGTGCACGAGGTGGAGGTCGATGTAGAGAAGGTCGGGGGCGCCGTCTTCGCCCTTGACGACGACGTGGTCGTCCCACACTTTCTCGGCCAGCGTCCTACCCACGGGCACGCCCTTTCTCTTGTATCGACGGCAAGATGATCCGTGGAGTCTACGCCAGTGTTTCGGGCAGGTTTCTCGACGGTCGTGGGGTGAACCCGGCCCCGACGACGGCCATTCCCGGCGCACCCGACGGCCGCGGCGAGCGCCCGGGGCGAGGGCTCCGAATAGCATGACGACACCCGTCGGGCGGACGACGGGCGCGCTCGACGAGGAGGCCGACCATGAGCCACCCCGAGCGCGCGCGCGACCACCCCCGGGAGGCGCGGGTCGCCGGCCGCTGGCACCGCGCCTCCCCTGGTCGTCGCCTCGTCGGCGTGGTAGGCGCCCTGGTCGTGGCGTCCACGCTCGTGGCCGCCGGGGCGGTCTCGGTGGCTCCGCACTACGGCGACGGCCGCCCCTGGACGGGGCTCGCGGTCGACGACCTGAGGCGGTCGCCGGACGCGACCGGCTGGACGCTCGGCCTGGCGGCGACGCCCGCGCCGGGCGCGCCGCGTCGGGGCCTCAACTTCTGGGCGGCCCCGGCGGTCGACGGACTCGTGGCGGTCGGCACCTCGGTCGACCTGGACTTCGGCGACGCGTTGGGCGCCCCGGCCTGCCGCTCGTACGCGTCCGAGGCGGGCCCGCGCCTGATCGGGCTGGTGGAGACGGCCACGGGCACGGTCCGCTGGGTGCACGACCTGGCCCGTGACGTCCCCGACACCGACGCGCTGAGCATCCCCGCGACGCAGGTCGTCCCCTCGGCCGGTCGCGTGCTGGTGCAGACCCAGACCACGGGGGCGACCGTGCTGGCCGCCCTCGACCTGCGCGACGGTTCGCTCGTCGAGTCGACCCGCGGTCGGCGCGACCTGCCCAGCGTCAGCGTCGACTCGCGGGGAGCCCTGCAGTTGCGCACGTTCTCGGGCATCGCCGGGTCGGGCGATCGGTACCAACTCGTGGAGGCCTCGCGTCTCGCCGACCCGGTGTGGGAGGGCGGGGTCGACTCGGGCAGTTCGCCGGCGCTCCTGAACGACGGCGCCCTCGTGTCGCGGGGCGGCGAGACCGTGTTCGTCGACGCCGCCACGGGTCGGGAACGACCGTTCGCGGCGTCACCGGACGAGATCGCCGTGCCGCCCGTCGGCTCGTCCGTGACGACGGACGACGGACGCCACGTCGTCGCCTTCGGCATCGATCGCACCCGCGCGAACGGCACCGTCGAGGCCCTCGACGACGACGGTGAGGCCGTCTGGAGCCGTCCGACCGGCGGACGCCGCCTGGCGGTCACGCCCTCCTGCGTGATCGTCGTCACCGGCGGCGACACGGAGGCGGAGTGCCTCGACCCCCGCGACGGCACGGTGCGCTGGACGACCGACCTGGGCGCCCCGTTCGCGGTCGAGGCCGTGCCGGGTCAGCGCGCGGCCGACGTGTTCGTCGTCGTGCAGCGATCGGGTGGGTCACGACTGCTCGCCCTCGACGGCGCCGACGGGCACACCCGTTTCAGCTCGTCCGTCGGACTGCTCGACGACCTCGCGGCGGCGGGCCGCTCGGTGCTCTACCTGCAGACGGACGACGGTCGCTCGTCGGGGCGGGACGTGGCGGCCCTCGACCTGGACGACGGCCGGCCGCTCTGGTCGACCTCGACGTCGGGCACCGTGGCGTTCTGGGGCGGTCATCTCGTGCGGATCGACGAGCAGGGGGTCGCCCGGCGGCTCGTCGACACCGCCCGCGTCGGGGCGACGTCGTGAGGCCGGGACGCAGGCTCGCCGTGACCTACGCCGCCGTGGCCCTGGCCGCGCTCGCGACCACGGTGCTCGTCACGCCGACGCAGCCCGGCTACGGGGCCGACCCGCCCTGGCAGGGCATCTCGGTCGACGACCTCCGGCAGGAACCCGGCACGACCGGGTGGCGGGTCGACCTGCGGGCCGCCCTCGCACCCGAGGCCCCGGCCGAGTGCCTCCGCTACCGGGCCACACCCGTGGCGCAGGGGCTCGCGCTCGTGAGCGCCGCGGGGGCCTGGACCTACGGCTTCGCCAACGACGGCGACTGCGCCACCCCGACCCAGGGAGTGGGCACGCGCATCGGCGCGCTCGACGTCGACCGCGGTGCCTTCCGTTGGGTGCACGACGTCGCGGACGACCTCGACGGGCGCGGCCTGACCGGCCCCGCCCTCGTGTCGTCCGTGACGGCGGTGCCCGAGGCGGGACCCGTGCTCGTCCGGGCGGCGGGCGACGGCGGGCCGGTGCTGGCGACGCTGTCCCCCGGGACCGGGCGTCCCGTCGAGGTGGTCGAGACCGGCTCGGCCGGTGACGGGGACCAGTTCCAGACCGTGGGAGCCGTGGTGGTCACCGGCCGGCAGCAGGGCGTCGGCGGCGTCTACCGCTACGACCTGCGCGACGCGCGGGACCTCGACCGGGTGGTGTGGAGCGGGACCGCCTCGACCACGGGCGTCGCCCTCGCCCTGAGCGACCGGCTCGTCGTGGCCCGGGCGGACGGCTCGGTCCAGGTCGACCTGGCCACCGGCGTCGAACGCCCCTGGGGCGCCCGACTCGACCGGCTGATCGGCTACGTCGTCCACGACGACGTCGTCTACGCCCCCCGAGGAGGCGCGGCCACGGGACGTGGGGACGCGGGCTTCGTCGCGTTGACCGCCGGCGGGGAGCGCCTCTGGAGCTCGGACCGGGACGTCCGGGGCGGCTACTCGGTGACGAGGTCGTGCCTCGCCGTCACCGACGTGCGCTCGCGGACGGTGACGTGCCTCGACCTCGCGACGGGAGACGTGCGCTGGACCGACCCGGCGTCGAGCTCGTCCGCCCTCGAGGGCCTGCCCGGCCAGACCGACGACCGCGTGTTCGCGACGTCGACGGCCGCGGGCCCCGGCCCGGTCGTGGTCCGCGTGCTCGACGGGTCCCCCGGCTCGGCCGGTGCCCGGGTGTCGCTGCCCGACGGGGCCGTCCTCGCGGCGGCGGGTCGGCCGGTCGGCTACGCCCTGGCGTACGGCAGTTCGGGCGGGCGGTCGACCCTCGTGGCGTTCGACCTCTCGAGCGGGCGGACCCTCTGGCAGCACGCCGCGCAGCTCCAGGTCTACGCGTGGGCGGGGCGCCTGGTCGACGTGGACGTCGACGGGGTCGCGCGCGAGCTGGTCTCGCCTGCGCGCTTCGCGGTCCCAACGGGCTCTGGCGGTGGGTGACTCCGCCACCGATCGTCATTCGAACGGGTGTTCGAATCTGGCGTAGGGTGTCGACATGAGCACCCCCTTCACCGCCTCGCTGCTCGACGGCCTGTGGGACGGTCCCGACCTCGCGCCGCTCGTCGGGCGCGTCGACCACCTCGACCTGGGCGAGGGCGCCTGGCTCGACGTCGTCCCCGGCTGGGCGTCGAGTTCCGACGCCCTCTTCGAGCGCCTCGTGACCGACGTGCCGTGGCGGGCCGACCGACGGCAGATGTACGACCGGGTGGTCGAGGTGCCGCGGCTGGTCTCGTCCTACGGCGCGGGCGACCCGCTGCCCGACCCGGTGCTGGCCCGGGCACGGGACGACCTCAACGACTACTACGCGCACGAGCGCGGTGCCCCCGCCGAGCAGCGCTTCGACCGGGCGGGGCTGTGCTTCTACCGGACGGGCGACGACAGCATCGCCTGGCACGGCGACAGCGTCGGGCGCACGATCGACCGCGACACGATGGTCGGCATCCTCTCGCTCGGGGCGCCGCGCACGCTCGCGGTCCGGTCCCGGTCGACCGGCACGACCCGGCGGTTCCCGCTCGGCCACGGCGACCTGCTCGTCATGGGCGGCAGCTGCCAACGGACCCACGAACACGCCATCGCGAAGACCAAGAAGGCCGTCGGTCCTCGAATCAGCGTGCAGTTCCGACCGGTGTGGCCCACCTGACCCATCCCTGACGAGCCCCTCCGCCGCGCGGACCGTGAGGCCGTCGCTCGTATGCTGTGCACACGATCGACGACGAGGTGGACGAGAATGCCGGCAACCCGTGACGACGTGGCGCGTCTGGCAGGCGTCTCGTCGAGCACCGTGTCGTACGCCATCAGCGGGCGACGGACCATCTCGGCCGCCACCCGCCGTCGCGTCGAGGCGGCGATGGCCGAGTTGAACTACACGCCCAACGCGTTCGCCCGGGGTCTCGCCGGTGCGCGGGGCGGGATCCTCGCCCTGCACTACCCGTACGGGCGCCGCGGAGTCACGTCGTCCGAGTTCGAGTACGTGGCGGCGGCCACCGACCGGGCGAGGCGCCGGGGCTACCACCTGCTGCTGTGGTCGAACCCCATCGACGACGTCGAGGGACTCGGCAGCCTCGTGAGCGAGGGCCTGGTCGACGGGGTGATCCTCATGGAGCTCACGGCGCGCGACGACCGCGTCGCCGTGCTGTCGCGGTCCCGCCTGCCGTTCACGAACATCGGGCGCCCCGACGACGTCGACGGGCTCTGGTTCGTCGACGCCGACTACGACTCGCTGGCTCGTCAGGCGGTCGACCACCTCGCCGACCTCGGTCACCGACGCGCGTTCTTCCTCGGGCAGAGCATCCGAACCCCCGAGCGCGGCTCCGGTCCGCTCGACCGGACGACGAGGGCGCTGGTCCGCCCCGTCGGCGAGAGGGGCTTGACGCTCGAGGTGCATGCGGCCGACGACTCCGTCTCGGGTGGCCGCCGGGCCTTCGACGCCTTCGTCACCTCGGCAGCCCGGCCGACGGCGGTGCTCGCCTTCAACGAGATGGCGCTCGCCGGCTTCGTGCAGGCCGCCGCGACGGCCGGCCGGTCGATCCCGGACGACCTCACGGTGGTCGCGCTGAGCATCGGCGACCTGGCCGCCGAGATGACCTCACCGCCGCTCACCACCGTCAACCCGCCCGGCGCCGACATCGCCGCCGCCGCGGTCGACGACCTCGTCGATCGCATCGAGGGGCGACGCCACGACGCCCCTCACGTCCTCGTGGCACCACGTCTCGTCGTGCGGGGCACCTCGGCCGCCGCGCCCCTCGAACGGACGACGTAGCAGACCCGGTTGCGCGCCTCCTGCGAGTATGTGACACTCATCGTCGACGCGCGTCGACGACGACGTGCGGCGGACGATCACCCCGACAGCACGGGCCGTCCGCTCTTGCGACTCAACGAGGAGACACCAATGCGAGCATCCCTGCACCGCCGCTTCACGGGCCCCCTGGCCATCCTGGCGGCGTCCAGCTTCCTGTTGGCCGGAGGCTCCGGCACGGCCGCCCCCAACGCCCCGAACGCCGGGGGCGCGGGCGCCGGTGACGTCGGAACCGCCGACGGCGTCGTCAACGTCTACGGCACCATCAACGGCGACGAGGCCACGCTCCTCGAGCAGTCCTGGGCCGACTGGGAAAAAGCCAACGACATCGAGATCAAGTACACGGGCGACAAGGAGTTCGAGAAGCAGATCGGCATCAAGGTCCAGGGTGGCGACACCCCCGACCTGGCGATCTTCCCCCAGCCCGGCCTGCTGGCCGACACGGTCGCCTCCGGCAAGGTGCAAGAACTGCCCGCCGACGCTCTGGCCAACGTCAAGGAGGGCTGGTCGGAAGACTGGCAGAAGTACGGCCAGGTCGACGGCAAGCAGTACGGCGCCCCCCTGATGGCCAGCGTCAAGGGCTACGTCTGGTACTCCCCCGCCAAGTTCGAGGAGTGGGGTGTCGAGGTCCCCAAGACCTACGACGAGCTCATCGCCCTGTCGAAGACCATCCAGGAGAAGACCGGCGGCCCGTCGTGGTGCGCCGGCTTCAACTCGGGCGAGGCCTCGGGCTGGCCGGGCACCGACTGGGTCGAGGACCTCGTCCTGCGCGAGGCCGGTCCCGACGCCTACGACTCGTGGGTCGCGGGTGACACGAAGTTCACCGACCCCGAGATCAAGGCGGCCTTCGACTCGGTGGGCGACATCCTGCTCGACCCGAGCCTCGTGAACGCCGGTTACGGCGACGTCAAGTCGATCAACTCGACCGCCTTCGGCGACGTCGCGACGAACGTGGCGAACGGCAGCTGCGCCCTGACCCACCAGGCCTCGTTCTTCGAGGGCTTCCTGACGGCCGCGAACAACGCGAGCGGTCAGCCGGCGACGGTCGCCGAGGACGGCGACGTCTGGGCCTTCCTCACCCCGCCGATGAAGGAGGACGACCCGGCAGCCGTCACCGGTGGCGGTGAGTTCGTGGCCGCGTTCTCCAACGACGACGACACCGCGAAGGTGCAGGCGTACCTCGCCAGTGCCGACTGGGCCAACAGCCGCGTCTCCCTCGGTGGCGTCATCTCCGCGAACAAGGGCCTCGACCCCGAGAACGCCGGCAGCGACCTGCTCAAGGGCGCCGTCGAGATCCTCCAGGGCACCGACACCACCTTCCGCTTCGACGGTTCCGACCTGATGCCCAAGTCGGTCGGCTCCGACAGCTTCTGGAAGGGCATGGTCGACTGGATCGACGGCACCGACACCGACACGGTGCTCGACGAGATCCAGGCCGGCTACACCTCGTAACACCCGCGCCACAGGGGCCACCGCGCGTCGGTGGCCCCTGACCCCGCGCCCGCTCGCCACCCCGCTCGCCGCCCCGGGCGACGGCGACCGGCCCCGTCCTGCTCGGACCCGAACGTGAAAGGACAGAGATGTCCAGTTTCTTCCAGTGGCTGGCGGGAATCCCGCCCCTGGCGCAGATCCCCTTGATCCTCGTCGCCTTCACCGCCCTCGTGGCCGTGGTGCTCGTCTTCGTCGAGTTCGCCCCCCGTCGAGGCCCGCAGTACACGATCATCCGACTGGCCGTCTGCGTGGTCGTCCCGGTCGTCGTGCTTCTGGCGTTCGGCCTCTACAACTCGGTCATCTGGGTCGCCGCCATCGCGGCCGTCCTGGGCGGTGGACTGTTCCTGCTCGACTACCGCTCGAAGCGCGGTGCCGGGTACTCGCTGCAGTTGATCGCCTTCATGGCACCCGCGGTCTTCTTCCTGATCATCGGGCTCATCTACCCGACGATCACGACCGCCGGCCAGGCCTTCATGAAGAACGACGGCTCGGGCTTCGCCGGCCTCGACAACTTCGTCTGGGTGTTCACGAGCCCCGACGGCCTCACCGCCTTCGGCAACACGCTGATCTGGGTGCTGCTCGCCCCGATCACGGCGACCGCGATCGGTCTCGCCTACGCCGTCTTCATCGACAAGAGCCGGGGAGAGAAGTTCCTCAAGCTGCTCGTGTTCATGCCGATGGCCATCTCCTTCGTCGGCGCCTCGATCATCTTCAAGTTCTTCTACGACATCCGCCAGGGCGAGCAGATCGGTCTGCTCAACGGCATCCTCGTCGCCTTCGGCGGTCAGCCGGTCGACTGGCTGGGGCTCGAGCCGTGGAACACGCTCCTGCTCGTGATCGTGCTGATCTGGACGCAGGCCGGGTTCGCCATGACGGTGCTGTCGGCCGCCATCAAGGGAGTCCCCGCCGAACAGCTCGAGGCGGCGTCGCTCGACGGCACCAACGGGTTCCAGGCGTTCCGGCACATCACCGTCCCCGGCATCCGCACGACGATCATCGTCGTGCTCACGACGATCTCGATCGCGTCGCTCAAGGTCTACGACATCGTCTCGGCCATGACCGGCGGACGCAACGACACGACGATCCTCGCGTTCGAGATGGTCCGGCAGTTCCAGCTCGGCAGCCGCACCGGCTACAGCTCGGCGCTGGCCGTCATCCTGTTCGTGCTGGTGCTGCCGATCGTGATCTACAACGCCCGTCAGATCCAGAAGCAGAGGGAGATCCGATGACCGCCACGCCCACCCCGGTCGGGGTCGCCGTCACCCCGCGCACCGAGAGCCAGCTGAAGCGCGGCGTCGCGAAGATCGAGAACTCGAGCGGCAAGCTGAAGAAGGGCTCGACGAGCCGCGGCGCGACCATCGCCGCGCTGATCATCGCCGTGATCTGGACCCTGCCCACGGCCGGCCTGTTCATCTCGTCGTTCCGCCCCGCGAACGACATCAAGACCACCGGCTGGTGGACCGTCTTCGCCAACCCGGGGTTCACGCTCGACAACTACGTGAACGCCCTGAACTCGGGCGACAGCCTCACGCTCGGTAAGGCGTTCCTGAACTCGCTGGTGATCACGTTGCCGGCGGCACTCATCCCGATCACGATCGCGAGCCTCGCGGCGTACGCGTTCGCCTGGATCGACTTCAAGGGACGCAACACGATGTTCGTGCTGGTGTTCGCCCTGCAGATCGTCCCGATCCAGATGGCACTCGTGCCGTTGCTCCGCCTGTTCTCGGACGGCCTGCGCATCGGTGGCCTGTACATCCTGCCGGGGCTCGGCGTGAACGGCCTCGACGGTTCGTTCGCGAAGGTCTGGATCGCGCACACGATCTTCGCCCTGCCGCTGGCGATCTTCATGCTGCACAACTTCATCTCGGAGATCCCGGCCGAGGTGATCGAGGCCGCCCGCATGGACGGCGCCGGTCACGGACAGGTGTTCTTCCGCATCGTCTTGCCGCTGTCGATGCCCGCGATCGCCTCGTTCGGCATCTTCCAGTTCCTGTGGGTCTGGAACGACCTGCTCGTGGCCACCGTCTTCACGTCCGGGCAGGGACTGCCGATCACGAAGGCCCTGCAAGACCTCTCGGGGTCGTACGGCCAGTCGTGGGAGCTGCTGACGGCCGGCGCGTTCATCTCGATCATCGTGCCGCTGATCGTGTTCTTCGCCCTGCAGCGGTTCTTCGTGCGCGGCCTGCTGGCAGGTGCCACGAAGGGCTGACCCACCACGCAGGACACGAGACCGCCGGGCGAGAGCCCGGCGGTCTCGTGCGTGTCGGGCCGTCTCATGCGGTGGCCGGAAACGAAGAAACCGCCAGGCGAAAGCCTGGCGGTTTCTTGTCGGTGCTTGTGGTGACCCCAACGGGATTCGAACCCGTGTTACCGCCGTGAGAGGGCGACGTACTAGGCCGCTATACGATGGGGCCGTATTTGCAACTCGTCGAGTATGCCACACCCCGCGAGTCCGTCACAAATCGAGACACCGGCGCGTCGAGATCGACCCACCCGACGCGCGTACAGTCGCTCTCATGCGCCTCACGAAGCTCGAACACGCCTGCCTGATCCTCGAGAAGGACGGGCGCAAGCTCGTCGTCGACCCCGGGTCGTTCACGGCCCCCCTGGTCGACCTGCACGACGTCGACGCCGTCGTGGTCACCCACGAGCACGCCGACCACTGGACCCCCGACCAGCTGACCCACCTGCTCGCCACGAACCCCGACGCGACCGTCTACGGCCCGGCGGGCGTGGCCACGGCCGCCGAGGGCTTCGACGTGCACGTCGTCGCCGACGGCGACACCGTCGAGGTCGGCCCCTTCACACTCGCGTTCCACGGCTCGCGCCACGCGGTCATCCACGAGAGCATCCCGGTCATCGACAACGTCGGCGTGCTCGTCGACGGCTCGCTGTTCTACCCGGGCGACCAGTTCACGGTCCCACCGGTGCCGGTCGACGTCCTCGCGACCCCCGTCGGGGCGCCGTGGCTCAAGGTGGCCGAGGTGATCGACTACGTCGCGGCGGTCAAGCCCCGACTGGCCTTCCCGACCCACGAGCAGACTCTCTCCGCGCCCGGACTCGCCATGCACTTCGACCGCATGAAGGCCTCCGCACAGTCGGTCGGCGGTGACGCCGTGAAGCTCGAGGCGCACGAGTCGCTCGACCTGTAGGCCCGCCGACACCGGGCAGTCCCCCGACGACGAACCGCCCCTCTCCGGTCTGACCGGATGAGGGGCGGTTCGTCGTCGGGCGCCGTGACTAGAGCGTGACGTCGATCTCGCGCAGCGTCTTCGCGTCGATGGCGACACGCACCTTCTCGACGAGTTCGTCGGGCGCGGGGCTGTCGATGGTGAGGACGCTGAGGGCCTGCCCGCCGGCGCTCTGCCGGGCGATCTGCATGCCGGCGATGTTGATGCCGGCGTCGCCGAACTCGCGACCGTAGACCGCGACGATGCCGGGGCGGTCCGTGTAGACCATGACGAGGTGGTGGGCCGCGATGGGGACCTCGACGTCGTAACCGTTGATCTCGACGATCTTCTCGACCTGCTTCGTCCCGGTGAGGGTGCCCGAGACCGAGATCTGCGAACCGTCGCTCAACGAGCCGCGCAGGGTGATGACGTTGCGGTACTCGTCGCTGGTCGGATCGGTGAGCAGACGCACGGTGATGCCGCGCTGCTCGGCCAGCACCGGTGCGTTCACGTAGCTGACCGACTCGCTGACGATGTTCGTGAAGATGCCCTTCAGGGCCGCCAGCTTGAGCACGCTGACGTCGTACTCGACCAGGTCGCCTCGAACCTCGACGTCGACGCTCGTCAACGGGCTGTCGGCGAGGCCCGAGAACACCTGGCCGATCTTCTCGACCAGGGGGATGCCGGGACGCACGTAGGGGTCGATGACGCCGCCGGCGACGTTGACCGCGTCGGGCACCAGCTCGCCGCCGAGTGCGAGCCGCACCGAACGGGCGACCGAGACGCCGGCCTTCTCTTGTGCCTCGTCCGTCGAGGCACCGAGGTGGGGGGTGACCACGACGTTCTCGAGACCGAGCAGCTTCTGGTCGACCGGGGGCTCTTTCACGAACACGTCGAGCCCGGCGCCGGCGATCTCACCGGTCGTGAGGGCCTCGTACAGCCCGTCCTCGTCGATGAGGCCACCGCGGGCGACGTTGACGACGAACGCCGACTTCTTCATGGCCTTCATCTGCTCGAGGCCGATCATGCCCGTGGTCTCGGGGGTCTTGGGCATGTGGATCGTCACGAAGTCGCTCGTGGCGAGCAGCTCGTCGAGCGACAGCAGCGTGACCCCGAGCTGCTGCGCGCGGGCCGGCGTGACGTAGGGGTCGTAGGCCACGACGTTCACACCGAAGGCCTGCAGCCGCGCCGTGATCAGGGCGCCGATGCGGCCGAGGCCGACGATGCCGACCGTCTTCTCGTACAACTCGACGCCGGTGTACTTCGACCGCTTCCACTGCCCCTGCGCCAGGGCGGAGTGCGCCGCCGGGATGTGCCGGGCAAGACTGAGGATGTGCCCGACCGTCAGCTCGGCGGCCGAGATGATGTTCGACGTCGGGGCGTTGACGACCATGACGCCGGCCGTGGTGGCCGCCTTGATGTCGACGTTGTCGAGCCCGACGCCGGCGCGCGCGACGACCTTGAGCGACGGGGCGGCGGCGATGGCCTCGGCGTCGACCTGCGTCGCCGACCGCACGAGGATGGCGTCGGCGTCGGCCAGGGCTGCCAGCAGCGCGGGGCGGTCGGTGCCGTCCACCGACCGCACGTCGAAGTCGGGCCCGAGGGCGTCGACGGTGGCGGGTGAGAGTTCTTCTGCGATCAACACGACGGGCTTGGCCACGGGGCGGACGTCCTTCTTTGGGTGGTGTTCGGTGAGGGGCCGCGACGCGCCGTGGGCGCGGCTGCTGACGACTCTATCGACTCGCGCGGATCGTTACGTCCGGATGACGCCGTCCCCGGTGGACGGCGTCGACGACCCGACCCGCGCCTCCTCGGCTTGCTCAGACGGTCGTGACGTACGCCGTCAGGGTCAGCGACACGGCCGCCACGAGACCCAGGGCCGCGAACAGCGCCAGCGTGAACTTCCACAGTTCACGACGGCGGCCCACCACGATCGCGGCGACGAACGCCAGCGGCGGCACGACGACCCCGACGATCAGAGGCACCCAGGGCGGCGACACCACGAGGCCGTCCAGGCCGTTCTCACGGTAGAAGTCGTTGTTCTGCGTGAAGACCTGCGGCACGAGCACGAGGTTCGAGATCGCCTCGAACAGGTCGAAGGCGAAGAAGACGGCGAAGACGATCGCGACCGCGAGGTAGAAGAAGAAGGAGGCGCGGCCCGGTTCGCTCGCGTCGCCGGCCGTCACCGAGACGGCGTCGTGCTCGTGGTCGCTCATGCGGAGCCTCCGATCACGAGGGGCCAGGGGGCGACGAGGAGCGCTCCGAGGGCCATCCAGGCGAGACGGCGGCCGGTGCGATCGACGGGGACGAGCACGATGACCGCCACGAACCACGCGATCGGGGCCACCACGGCGAACAGCTCGCCGAGGTTCCACATGAGCGACGAGATCGCGTCGGTGAACGGGTTCGTGAAGTCGCCCACGGCGACGATCCAGCCCGCGGCCCAGAGGAGGAACACGCCGCCGAGCACGCCGTGCACGACCAGCGACGCCGAGCTCATCACGGCCGGGCCGTCGTCGACGTCGTCCTCGTCGTCCTCGTCGCCCGAGTCCGGCTCGCCCGACTCGTCGTCGACGTCGGCGCCGGTGGCGTCGGACCGTCTGCCCCGACGAGGGCGACCCGTGGGCGTGGGCCCCTCGACGTGACTGCTGTCGGCCTCGTCACCCCAGGTCAGGGCATCGTCGGCGTCGCCGCCGACCGGCACCTGCGGCTCGGCTGGCGTCATGCGGTGAGCTTGGACGAGACCGCCGCGAGCAACGCGGGGAACAACGGGTGGTCGTCCTGGACGCCCGTCAGCGTGCGGGTGAGCTCGTCGGCCCCGAGGCCCGAGCTCAGCAGCGACTGCAGCTCGACGCTCTCGACGTCGTCGGGCACCGAGAAGTCGAGGGCGGCACGCACGGCGCGCACGAGGGCGTCGTAGGGCAGCCCGCGCTCGGCAGCCTGGGCCGCGGGTCCGACGAACCGCTCGTGCCGGCGGAGCTTGCGGGGCGGGTTGCGTCCGACGCGTTCGGTGGTGTCGGGGAGGTGCGGGTTGGCGATGCGGACGAGGTTCTTCTCGATGTAGGCCTGCTGCTCGTCGGCGTCGAGCTCGTGCTTGGCCACGAGCAGACCTTTGGTCTCGGCGAGGACGCCGCGGACCTCGGCCATGACCTCGGCGTCGTCGAGGGCCTCGCGGATGCTCGCGAGCCCCTTGCGGAACCCGTGGTAGGCGGCCGCGGCGTGGGCGGTGTTGACCGTGAAGAGCTTGCGCTCGATGAAGGGCTCGAGGTCGGCGACCCACGTGACGCCCTCGATGTCGGGACGGTGCTCGCCGAACGGCGTGCTCTCGACGACCCACTCGAAGAACGACTCGATGGTGACGTCGAGCGTGCCGCCGGCCTGCTCGGGCACGATGCGGTCGATGGCGCAGTTCGCGAAGACGGCGTTCTCGGCAGGGTCGTGCTCACGTACGGCGGCCGCGAGCGAGTCGGTCGCGTTGATGGCGTTCTCGCACGCGATGACGGAGAGCGGGGCCAGGTCGGCCGACCGCTGGGCCAGGCCCTTGGCGATGACCGGGGCGACGAACGGCAGGATGCGGGCGCCGACCGCGGTGGTCACGACGTCGGCGGTCGCGATCTCGGCGACGAGGGCCGCCTCGTCGGTGCGGCTGTTGATCGCTCGGTAGCCGTCGACGACCGTCGTCCGGCTTTCTTCGCCGACCTCGTGGACCTCGAACGACGACTGCGATCGCAGCGCCCCGATCAGGTCGTCGTTCACGTCGGCGAAGATGACCTCGTAGCCGCTCGCGTGGAGGAACTGGGCGACGAAGCCGCGGCCGATGTTGCCGGCGCCGAAGTGCACTGCTTTCTTGCTCTGAGCCATGCCTTAGATCATGCCACGACGTCACCTGGCCGACGGACGGCGAGAGGGCCCCGCACCGGGTGGTGCGGGGCCCTCTCGGGTGGTTCCGGTGTCGCCTCGGGTCAGCGGGCGGCGCTGCCGTCGCCCGTCGGCGAAGCCGACCGAGATGGCCTGCGTCGCCCCGGCTGCGTCGACGTCAGCGCGCGGCGCTGCCGTCGACGTAGTCGGAGTCCTGCTGCTTCCAGGCGAACAGGGCACGCAGCTCTTGGCCGGTGGCCTCGATCGGGTGCTCCTCGCCTTTCTTGCGCAGCTGCTGGAACTCGGGGGCGCCGGCGTCCTGGTCGTCGATGAAGCGCTTCGCGAAGGCACCCGACTGGATGTCGGCGAGGACGGCCTTCATGTTGTCCTTGACGTCGGGGGTGATGACGCGGGGGCCCGAGACGTAGTCGCCGTACTCGGCGGTGTCGGAGACGCTCCAGCGCTGCTTGGCCAGGCCGCCCTCCCAGATCAGGTCGACGATCAGCTTCAGCTCGTGGAGCACCTCGAAGTAGGCGATCTGCGGCTGGTAACCGGCCTCGGTCAGGGTCTCGAAACCGTACTGGATCAGCTGCGAGGTGCCACCGCAGAGCACGGCCTGCTCGCCGAAGAGGTCGGTCTCGGTCTCTTCGGTGAAGGTCGTCTTGATGCCGCCGGCACGCAGGCCGCCGATGCCCTTGGAGTACGACCACGCGAGGTCCCAGGCCGAACCCGAGGCGTCCTTCTCGACGGCGACGATGACGGGGACGCCACGGCCGGCCTCGAACTCGCGACGGACGGTGTGGCCGGGACCCTTGGGGGCGACGAGGACCACGTCGACGCCCTCGGGCGCCTCGATGTAGCCGAAGCGGATGTTGAAGCCGTGCCCGAAGACGAGGGCCTTGCCGTCGGCGAGGTTGGGGGCGATGTCGTCGGCGTACACGTGGCGCTGCACCTGGTCGGGGGCGAGGATCACGATGACGTCGCCCCAGGCCGAGGCCTCGGCGGGTGTCTGCACGGTGAAGCCGGCCTCCTCGGCCTTGGCACGGCTCTTCGAGCCCTCCTTCAGCCCGACGACGACCTCGACGCCCGAGTCGCGGAGGTTCAGCGCGTGGGCGTGGCCCTGCGAGCCGTAGCCGATGACGGCGACCTTCTTGCCCTGGATGATCGACAGGTCGGCGTCGTTGTCGTAGACGATTTCAGTCACGGTGTGGGTTCTCCTTGGGTGGTGACGGTGGGGTGTCGGAGCGAGGAGGCGCGGTGCGCGGCCCCTCGCGGGGTCAGTTCTTGAAGACGCGGTCGGTGATCGACTTCGCGCCGCGGCCGATGGCCAGCAGGCCCGACTGCGAGATCTCCTTGATGCCGTAGGGCTCGAGCACCCGGAGCAACGCGGTCGTCTTGCCGGTGTCGCCCGTGACCTCGATGACGAGGGCGTCGGTCGACACGTCGACGACCGAGGCGCGGAAGAGGGTGACGGCCTCGAGCACCTGCGAGCGGGTCGTGTTGTCGACGCGCACCTTGATCAGCAGGTGCTCGCGCTGCACGGACTGCGAGTAGTCGAGCTCGACGATCTTGATCACGTTGATCAGCTTGTTCAGCTGCTTGGTGACCTGCTCGAGCGGCAGTTCTTCGACGTCGACGACGACCGTGATGCGGCTCAGGCCCTCGACCTCGCTCTTGCCGACGGCGAGGCTCTCGATGTTGAACCCGCGCCGGGCGAAGAGCCCGGCGACGCGGGTCAGCAGACCGGGCTTGTCTTCGACGAGCAGGGACAGGACGTGGCTCATGCGTGTTCTCCGGTCATGTCGCCGTCACGGGTGGTGTCGGAGGCGCTCGTGCCGGGCGCCTCGTCGTCCCACTCGGGAGCGAGGGCACGGGCGTGCTGGATCTCGGAGTTCGAGACCCCTTGCGGCACCATCGGCCAGACCATCGCGTCGCGGCTGACCACGAAGTCGATGACGACCGGTCGGTCGTTGGTCGCGAGGGCGAGCTCGATGGCCGCATCGACCTCGTCCTCGGTGCGGACCCGGATGCCGAGCGCACCGTAGGCGTCGGCGAGCTTGACGAAGTCCGGCACCATGCGCGTCTCGTGACCGGTGTTGAGGTCGGTGAACGAGTGGCGTCCCTCGTAGAAGAGCGTCTGCCACTGCCGCACCATGCCGAGCGACGAGTTGTTGATGATCGCGACCTTGATCGGGATGTCGTTGATGACGCAGGTCGCCAGCTCTTGGTTGGTCATCTGGAAGCAACCGTCGCCGTCGATCGCCCACACCACGCGGTCGGGCTGGGCGACCTTGGCCCCCATGGCGGCCGGTACCGAGTAGCCCATCGTGCCCGCGCCTCCGGAGTTGAGCCAGGCGTGCGGTCGCTCGTACTCGATGAACTGGGCCGCCCACATCTGGTGCTGGCCGACGCCGGAGGCGTAGATCGCCTCGGGGCCGGAGAGCTGTCCGATGCGCTGGATGATCGCCTGCGGGGACAGCAGGCCGTCGTCGGGCTGGGTGTAGCCGAGCGGGAACTGCTCGCGCAGCCCGTCGAGGTGCTCCCACCAGGCCGCGATGTCGGGCTTCACGCCGCCCGTGACCTCAGCGAACGCGTTCGTGAGGTCGGGGATGACGATCTTCGCGTCACCCACGATCGGCACGTCGGCGATGCGGATCTTCGAGATCTCGGCCGGGTCGATGTCGACGTGGACGACCTTCGCATCGGGCGCGAACAATTCGGCTTTGCCGGTGACCCGGTCGTCGAACCGAGCGCCGAGGGCGATGATGAGGTCGCTCTCTTGCAGGCCGAGCACGGCCGGGACCGTGCCGTGCATGCCGGGCATCCCGAGGTGCTGCGGGTGGGTGTCGGGGAACGCACCGCGGGCCATCAGGGTCGTGACGACGGGAGCCCCGGTGAGCTCGACGAGGGCCTTCAGTTCGGCCGACGCACCGGCGCGGATCACACCGCCACCGACGTAGAAGACGGGCTTCTTCGCGTCCGCGATCATCTGGGCCGCGGCGGTGATCTGCTTGCCGTGCGCCCTCGTGACCGGCCGGTAGCCCGGCAGGTCGACGACGGGTGGCCAGATGAAGGGGGCGCTGTTCTGCTGTGCGTCCTTCGTGATGTCGACGAGCACCGGGCCGGGACGACCCGTGCTCGCGATCTGGTACGCCGCGGCGAGCGTCGCCGGGATGTCCTCGGGCTTCGTCACCAGGAACGAGTGCTTCGTGATCGGCATCGTGATGCCGACGATGTCCGCCTCTTGGAAGGCATCGGTGCCCATGAGGGTCGAGAAGACCTGCCCGGTGATGGCCAGCAGCGGCATGCTGTCCATGTAGGCGTCGGCGATGGCCGTGACGAGGTTCGTCGCACCGGGGCCGGACGTCGCGATCGCGACGCCGACGCGGCCCGACGCGGCCGCGTAGCCCTCGGCGGCGTGGCCGGCGCCCTGCTCGTGGCGGACCAGGATGTGCCGGATCGCGGTGGAGGCCATCAACTCGGCGTAGAACGGGAAGATGGGGCCGCCGGGCAACCCGAAGACGTCGGTCACGCCGAGGTGCTCGAGCGACTTGAGGATGGCACCCGACCCGGTCAGCACGGGGGGCGCGGGGGGCGACCCGACGGACGCGCCGGCGCTCGGCCGGGCCGTCCGTGTCGCGGTGCCGGGCGTGGGGGTGGACTCTGCAGGCATCAGTGCCGGTTCCCTGTTCGTGGTCGGTGATCGATGGTGACGGTACGGGACGCGGCCGTGCACGGGGGTGAGACGACGCGTCGGCTCGGCCCGGGGGCGGGAGACGTCAGTAGGTGACGGCGCCCTCGGCCGCGGAACGGACCTGGCGTGCGTACTTCGCGAGGACACCGCGTGTGTAGCGCGGGGGAAGCGGTGCCCAGCCGTCTCGGCGGGCGTCCAGCTCTGCGGCGTCGACGAGTAGGTCGATCGAGCGAGCGGCGATGTCGACCCGAATCAAGTCACCATCGCGCACGAAGGCGATCGGACCGGAGTCGACCGCTTCGGGTGCTATGTGGCCGATGCACAGGCCGGTTGTGCCGCCTGAGAATCGTCCGTCCGTCAAGAGTAGTACATCTTTGCCGAGCCCAGCGCCCTTGATGGCTGCCGTGATGGCGAGCATCTCGCGCATGCCCGGGCCGCCCTTCGGGCCCTCGTAGCGGATCACGACCACGTCGCCGGCCTCGATGCGCCCCTCGGTGAGGGCGTCCATCGCGCCACGCTCGCGTTCGAAGACCTTCGCCGGGCCCTCGAACACGGAGGCGTCGAAGCCGGCCGTCTTGACGACGGCGCCCTCGGGTGCCATCGAGCCGCTGAGGACCGTGAGGCCGCCGGTCGCGTGGATCGGGTTGTCGAGCGTGCGCAACACTTCGCCGTCGAGCGGCTTCGGTTTGATCGACTCGAGGTTCTCGGCCACGGTCTTGCCCGTGACGGTCAGGCAGTCGCCGTGCAGCAGACCCGCGTCGAGCAGGGCCTTCATGACGACGGGTACACCGCCCATGCGGTCGACGTCGTTCATGACGTACTTGCCGAAGGGCTTGAGGTCGCCGATGTGCGGCACCTTGTCGCCGATGCGGTTGAAGTCGTCGATGGTGAGGTCGACCTCGGCCTCGTACGCGATGGCGAGCAGGTGCAACACGACGTTGGTCGAGCCACCGAACGCCATCGCCACGGCGATGGCGTTCTCGAACGCCTTCTTCGTGAGGATGTCGCGCGTCGTGATGCCCAGGCGGAGCATCTCGACGACGGCCTCGCCCGAGCGGTGGGCGAAGTAGTCGCGGCGACGGTCGGCCGATGGCGGGGCCGCGGAACCGGGGAGGCTCATGCCGAGGGCCTCGGCCACGCTGGCCATGGTGTTGGCGGTGTACATGCCGCCGCAGGCGCCCTCACCCGGGACGATGGCGCACTCGATCGCCTTGAGGTCTTCGTCGCTCATGTTGCCGGCCTTGTGGGCGCCGACCGCCTCGAACGAGTCGATGATCGTGACGTTCTTCTCGGTGCCGTCGCTCAGCTTGACCCAACCGGGGGCGACGCTGCCGGCGTAGAGGAAGACGCTGGCGAGGTCGAGCCGGGCCGCGGCCATCAGCATGCCGGGCAGCGACTTGTCGCAGCCCGCGAGCAGCACCGACCCGTCGAGTCGCTCGGCGTTCATGACGACCTCGACGCTGTCGGCGATCACCTCACGCGAGACGAGCGAGAAGTGCATGCCCTCGTGGCCCATCGAGATGCCGTCGGACACCGAGACGGTGCCGAACTGGAGCGGGTAGCCACCGCCGGCGTGGACGCCCTCTTTGGCGCCCTGGGCCAGACGGTCGAGCGACAGGTTGCAGGGGGTGATCTCGTTCCAGCTGCTGGCGATGCCGATCTGGGGCTTGCTCCAGTCCTCGTCGCCCATGCCGACGGCACGGAGCATGCCTCGCGACGTGGTGGCCTCGACGCCGTCGGTGACGACGCGGCTGCGGGGTTTGATGTCGATCCCGTCCGGGGTGGGCTTCTCTGGCATGGGTCGAGTTTAGGCCGTGGCCGGGCCCGCGCCGTCCACCGTGGCCGGAGGCCTCAGAGCTCGCCCGGCTCCCCCGCCGCGGCATCACGTGACCGGGTGCGCCGGCCCTCGTGGTCGCGGGCCTCGTCGTCGCCCTCGCTGTCGTCCAGCCCGGACGAGTCGCCCACCCTGTCCATCTCGACGGCCAGGGCGTCGGCCGACCCGACGGGCAGGTCGGACACGTCGAGATCGGCCACGTCGCCCTCGGTGGTCTCGGCGATCTCGCCTGCCGCCCGTGCCACGGCGTCGTCGAGTTCGTCGACGACCAGCTGGTCCCGCAGCAGGTCGCCGTTGCGATACCCCGCCCGCCCGATCATGTGGGCCGAGATGGGGGCGGTGAGCATCTGGAAGACGAGGACGACGACGAGGGACGCGATCGTGCCCACCGTGTGCTGGTCGAGCGCGATCGCCGCGAGCACGAGGATGAGGCCGAAGATCTGCGGTTTGGTCGCGGCGTGCATGCGTGACAGGGCGTCGGGGAACCTCAGAAGGCCGATGCCCGCCGCGACGGACAGCAGCGCGCCGCCGATCAGCATGATCGAGGCAGCGACCTCGTAGACCGCCTCGGGGATCACGACGGGTCCTGCTTCGAGACGTAGCGCGCCACCGTGATCGAGCCGAGGACGGCTGTCAGCGCGAGCGCGAGGATGACCGGGATGGTCCGGGTGTGTCCGTTGAACACCATGTCGGCGGCGAGGACGCAGATCAGGGTGGTCAGCAGCATGTCGGACGCGATCATGCGGTCGAGGATCGACGGCCCCCGCACGATGCGGATGACCGACGCGAGTCCGGCGAACGCGAACAGCGCACCGACGACGTAGGCGACGACGGTCACGAGGGACCTCCTTCGTGGGACGAGGACGGGCTGACCGGTTCGTGGACCTCGGCGGCGGCCGGGGTGCCGTCGGTTATGCGACGTCGGTCGTCGTCGCTGCCGAGCACCCGGACGAGGCGGGCCTCGACGACCAGGACGCCGTCGCGGACGTCCTCGACCCCGGCGAGGTCCTCGACGGCGAGGGCGTGCAGGTAGAGGATCGACCTCTCGCGGTCGGCCTCGACCACGAGCGACCCGGGCACGAGCGAGATCGCCTCGGCGACCAGGGTCATGATGAAGTCCGACCTCGTGTGCAGCTGGACGGCGACGATGGCGTTCGAGGTCACCCCGCGCGGACGTACGGCCTGCCAGGCGACGATGACGGAGGCGCGCACCAGGTCGACCACGAAGTGCGCCAGGAAGACCACGGCGTACCAGATGTTGAACCGGCCGCTCAGTTCGACCGGCGGCAGGAAGAACACCCGGGTCACGAGCAGCGCCACCGCGACGCCGGTGACGAAGGCCAGGACGGTGAACTGGTTCCACAGGGCCATCCAGAGGACGACCAGTCCGACGAGCAGGGGCAGCTGCCGGGCGAGGCTGCGGCCGACCTCGCCACGGGTGGGACGACCGGTCACGGTGTGCTCCCCTCGTCGGCGGAGTCGGAGGCGGGTTCGGGCTCGGGCGACGAGGGGTCGGACGTCGTCTCGCCCTGCCCGTCGGGGAAGACCGTCTGCACGTAGTCGTTCGATCCGTAGACCCGACCGGCCGCGCGCTCGGCGACGCCGTAGAGCGGGCCGGCGGCGAAGGTGAGGGCGAGCGAGACGAGCACCATGCCGGCGGTCGCGCCCACCATGGTGCGCGGGTTGGTGCGACGCTGTTGGACGGCCACCCGACCCGGGGCCTCCTCGAGGTGTTCGGTGAACGGCGACTCGTGGTCGTCGACGTCGGCCTTGGGTCGCCAGAACGCGAGGTTCCAGGCACGCATCAGGGCGTAGAGCGTGAGCAGCGACGTGAGCGCCCCGGCTCCGATGAGCACGTAGACGAGCGGGTCGTCGAGCCGGGCGCCGGCCTCGAAGAGTGCGACCTTGCCGATGAACCCCGAGAACGGCGGGATGCCGCCCAGGTTCAGCGCCGGGATGAAGAAGAGGACGGCCACGATCGGCGCCGCCTTCAGCAGACCGCCCAGACGGGTGATCGACGCCGTGCCGCCTCGTCGTTCGATCAACCCCGCCCCCAGGAAGAGCGTGGTCTGCACCGTGATGTGGTGCACGACGTAGTAGATCGTCGCCGCGAGACCCTCGACGGTGCCGAGGGCGATGCCGAAGATCATGTAGCCGATGTGGCTGACCAGGGTGAACGAGAGCAGTCGCTTGATGTCGGCCTGGGCCACCGCTCCGAGGATGCCCACGATCATCGTCAGCAACGCGATGATGAGCAAGTAGACGTTCACGTTGCTCTCGACGAACAACACCGTCTCGGTGCGGATGATGGCGTACACGCCGACCTTGGTCAGCAACCCGGCGAACACGGCGGTCACGGGGGCCGGAGCGGTCGGGTAGGAGTCGGGCAGCCAGAACGACAGCGGGAAGATCGCCGCCTTGATGCCGAAGGCCGTCAGCAGCATGACGTGGATGATCGTCTGCACGTCGGGTGGGATGGTGTCCATCTTCTGGGCGATGTCGGCGATGTTGACCGTGCCGAGCGCCCCGTAGATCATCGCGATGGACGCGAGGAACAGCACGGACGACACCAGGCTGACGACGATGTAGACCACGCCGGCCCGGATGCGTTGCTCGGTGCCGCCGAGGGTGATCAGCACGTAACTGGCCACCAGGAGGATCTCGAAGCCCACGTAGAGGTTGAAGAGGTCACCCGCGATGAAGGCGTTGAACACGCCCGTGGCGAGGATGAGGTAGGTCGGGTTGTAGATCGAGACCGGGGCCTCGCCGTCACCGTCGGCCTGGCCCTGCCCGACCGAGAACACGAAGACCGCCAGCAGGACGATCGACGAGATGCTGAGCATGAGCGCGGCGAGGCGGTCGACGACGAGCGTGATGCCGAACGGCGCCTGCCACCCGCCCACCTGCACGGCGATCGCTCCCTGCGTGTCCACGACGACGAGCAGCACCAGGCTGATGACGACGACGAGGGCCAGGGCGACGATCGAGACGACGGCCTGCAGCCGGGGCCGCCGACCGGCGATCAGCGCCGTCGCGGCGCCGAGCAGCGGGATCAGGACGACGAGCGGCACGAGGTAGCTGGTGGTCATGCTCGCTGCCCTTTCTCGTCGTGGTGGGTCCGGTCGTCACGGGACTGCCGGTCGTCGCCCGCCCGCCGGTCGTCGGCCGGGACGGCCGCCTCTGCGCGGCTGCCGAACTCGCTGTCGCCGCCGGCCTCGTCGTCGCCGTCGCCCTGCTCGGACTCTTCTTCGGCCGGGACGCCTCGACGTCCGATCTCGAGGTCCTCGGCGTCGTCCGCGAGGGTGTCGCCCTGGGCGAGTCGCCACGACCGGTAGATCAGTGCGAGCATGAAGGCCGAGATGCCGAAGGTGATGACGATGGCCGTCAGCACGAAAGCCTGCGGCAGCGGGTCGGCGAAGTCGGCCGGATCGGCCTGGCCGTCGACCACGGGGGCCGCGCCGCGTCGGCCGGACATGAGCAGGATGAGGATGTTCGTGGCGTTGCCGACGAGCAGGAAGCCCAGCAGCACCCGGGTCATGCTGCGCTCGAGCAGCAGGTAGACGCCGCAGGCGTACAGCGCGGCCATGACGACGATCAGGACGAGGGAGACGCTCATGCGCGCCCCCGCTCGGTCGGGGGCGTACCGGCGACGGACACGGGGAGCGACTCCTCTTCGGGTTCGGACACCTCGCTCGGGTGGCCGAACGCGTCTTCTTCTTCTTGCCGGTCGACCTCGGCTCCGAGGCTGCGCAGCACGTCGAGCACGAGTCCGACCACGACCAGGTAGACGCCGACGTCGAAGAACGTCGACGTGACGAACTCGACGTGGCCGAGCAGCGGCACCTCGGCCTCGAACCAGGTCGACGTGAGGGCGTCGACGCCGAAGAAGAGCGGGACGAGTGCTGTCGCGGCGACCGTCAGGAGACCGGCACCCAGGAGCTTGCCTGCGTCGAGGGGCGCGGCCGCGCCGAGTTCGTACCGCCCGCCGGCGAGGTACCGCGCCACGAAGGCGAAGCCCGCGACCAGACCGCCGGCGAAACCACCGCCGGGCAGGTTGTGACCGGCGAAGAGCAGGTAGATCGAGACGACGATGATGGCGTGGAAGATCAGCCGGACGACGACCTCGAGCAGGATCGACCGGTTCTGCGGAGCGAGTTTGCGCCCGGCCAGCAGCCAGGCCCGCCGGTCGCCTTCGGTGCTGTCGCCGATCTGCGCCGTCGCCCCGCCGACGGGCACGACCGGGGCCGGCTCGCGCACGGGTCGGACCCGGGCCAGGAAGCGCTGCGCCCGCGTGCGCCGCTCGGGCCGGGGCAGGACGTCGGCGCGGGAGGTCAGGAAGACGAGGCTCGCCACGCCCGTGGCGGCGACGATGAGGACGGCGATCTCGCCCATGGTGTCCCACCCGCGGATGTCCACGAGCGTCACGTTCACGACGTTGCGGCCGTGACCACCGTCGACGGCGAGATCGGGGAAGGCGCCGGAGATGGTGGGGATCGATCGCGCCCCGAGGGCGACGACGGCGATGGCGGCCATGACGGATCCGACCGAGATGCCGATGACGGCTCGGGCCGCCCGGTGGGTGCGCCCGTTGCGCTCGCCCAGGCGGGCCGGCAGCCGACGCAGCACGAGGACGAACGCGATGAGGGTGATGGTCTCGATGAGGGCTTGTGTCAGGGCCAGGTCGGGAGCCCCGTGCAGGGCGAAGAGCGCGGCCATGCCGTAGCCGGTCACGCCGACGAGGACGACGGCCTGGAACCTCTTGTTCGACAGCGCCGACGCGATGGCGCCGATGATCATCAACGCGCCGATGGCGAGCTGGGCCGGGTAGTCCCAGAGCACGGCGGTGGTCGGCCAATCGCTGTTGAGCGCCAGCGTCACCGCCGACGAGGCGATGAAGACGATGAGGATGGTGGCGAGGTAGAACGGCAGCGAGCCGCGCTGCGTCGTCGCGGTCGTCCGGGACGCGGTGCGGTCGATGGTCGCCATGATGCGCACGTACCCGTCGGAGGCGCGGGGCAGGAACGAGACGGCCTTCTGCACCTGCGACACCCGGTCGCGCTGCCAGAAGAGCAGACCGCCGACGGCGAGCGAGATCGCGGTGAAGCCGAGCGCGGGCTCGAGTCCGTGCCACAGCGCCAGGTAGTAGGGCTCGTGCTCGCCCGGTGCGGCGGGGAGCGTGTCGGCGTAGCGCGCGAACACCGGGCCGACCTGGTACGAGACCAGACCGAGCACCACGCCGGCGACGGCGAGGACGATCGGTGACGCGAGGAAGTCCACGTGCTCGCGGACGAAGTCGACCGGCTCGACGCCCTTCTTGCGGCCGAACGCCCCCCAGAGGAAGCGCAGGCTGTACGCGGTGGTCAGGATCGAACCGACGACGACGCCGACCAGGGCGATCACGCCCCAGGCCGACCCGGTCACGGCGTCGTCGTAGAGCGCCGTGAGCACGGCCTCTTTCGCGACGAAGCCGAAGGTCGGCGGCACGCCGGCCATCGAGGCGAGGGCGAGGATCGTGACCACGAGGAGGACGGGCGCCTGGCGACCCAGCCCGCAGAGCTTGCGGAGGTCACGTGTGCCGGTCCGGTGGTCGACGACGCCGACCACCAGGAAGAGCGTCGACTTGAACAGGGCGTGCGCGACCAGCAGGGCGAGCCCGGCGAGTGCGGCGTCTCGGGTGCCGAAACCGACCACGATCGTCAGGAAGCCGAGCTGGCTCACCGTGCCGTAGGCCAGGACGAGCTTCAGGTCGTGCTGGCGGAGGGCGCGGTACCCGCCCAGGATCATCGTGACGACCCCGACGGTCACGATGATCTCCCGCCAGCCGGGCTGGTCGTGGTAGCCGGGGGCGAGCCGGGCGACGAGGTAGATGCCCGCCTTGACCATCGCGGCGGCGTGCAGGTAGGCGCTGACCGGCGTCGGTGCGGCCATCGCGGCCGGGAGCCAGAAGTGGAACGGCACGAGGGCCGACTTCGAGAGGGCTCCGACGAGCACGAGCACGACGGCCACCGTGACGACCGTGCCGGTGGGTGGCTGCTCGACGAGCTGCGACAACGAGCTCGTGCCGCCCTGGACGGCGAGGATCACGAGGCCGACGAGCATCGCGAGCCCACCGGCGGTCGTGACGATGAGGGCCTGCAAGGCGGCCCCACGGCTGGCCTGCTTCGCCGTGTAGTGCCCGATCAGCAGGTACGAGAAGACGCTCGTGGCCTCCCAGAAGACGAACAGGACGAAGACGTCGTCGCTCGTCACGAGACCGTACATGGCCCCGGCGAAGGCGACGAGCACGGCGGCGAACCGGGCGCGGCCGGCCTCGTCGCGCTCGAAGTACCGGGCGCAGTAGACGAGCACGAGGCCGCCGACGCCGGTCACGACGAGCGCGAGCACCCAGGCGAGCACGTCCATGCGCAACGTGAGCGAGATGGCGAGCTGGGGAATCCACGGAACGGCCTCGGTGGGCACCTCGCCCGACAGCACCGCGGGCCCCTGGAACGCCGTGAAGACGAAGGCGGCGAAGGGCACGACGGACGCCCAGAGGAAGAGCGAGCGGCCGAGTCGCCCGCCGACGCAGGCCACGACGACGGCCGCCACGGCGAACGTTGTCAGGACTACGATCACGGGGACCTCCGTCGGCTGGCGACCTCGTCGAACCGGCTCGGCTGAGCGGCGGCGGGGAGTCGCGGCGGGGGGTCCAGACTACCTTGCAGTCGGCTGGGAATGCTCAGATCCGGGCATCACACCCGTGCAAGTCATGCGGTGTCAGGCATGCCCCAGGTGCTCGCGCAGACCGGCCAGTTCGACGAGCAGGTCGGCCATCGCGGCGGGATCGGCGACACGGTGCATCGCCCCTGTCTCGCCCGGGCCGACCTTGATCGACAGGTCGCCCTCGCCGAGCGCCCGGAAGCCGTCCTCGTCCGTCACGTCGTCCCCCGCGTAGAGGACGCCCGTGGCCTCGACGGCCTCACGGAGTCGGTCGATGCCGTCGTTCTTGCCGGTCGCCCGGACGGCGAACTCGAGGACGTTCTTGCCGACCCGCTCGTGCATGCCGCCGAGGGCGCCGACGGCCTCGCGGGCCGCCGTGTGGACGGCCTCGGTCGTCGCGACGTCCGCGAGCCGTGTGTGCAGGGCGAGGCCTGCGGGCTTCTCTTCCACGAAGACGCCCTCACGCCCCTCGGCCGCACCGTGGACGGCGTCGGACAGGCGCGCGCGGGCAGCCTGCTCGTCGTCGGTCAGCGAGGTCTCGTGGCCGTCGACCCGCACCTCGATGCCGTGCGAGCCGACCAGCAGCACCTCGTCGGGGGTCTGGCTGACCTCGACCAACGACGCGAGGTCGCGTCCGGACACCAGGGCCACCGTGGTCTGGTCGAGGGCCGAGAGACGCGTGATCGCGTCCAGGGCCGCCGGCAGCGCCCGGGCCTGCAGGGGCGCGTCGACCTCGGGGGCCAGGGTGCCGTCGAAGTCGAGGGCCACGAGGAGGCGCGGGGTCGTGGCGAGACGACCGAGCGCGTCGCTGAGCGCCAGGGAGTCGGAACCGGTCACGAGGCGTCGCCGCCCTTCGCGCCCGAGGCCGGTGCCGGCGTGATCTGCTGCCCCGGTCGCACGTTCTCGAGGGCCTGGAGGAAGGACGCCGACCACTTGGCCACGTCGTTCTCGAGCACACGACGGCGGAGGGCCCGCATGCGCGTGGTGCGGTCCCGCTTGGGCATCTCGATGGCGCGCATGATCGTGTTCTTGAGGCCGCCGATGTCGTGCGGGTTGATCAGCAGGGCGCTCTTGAGCTCGTCGGCCGCACCGGCGAACTCGCTGAGCACGAGCACGCCGTCGTTGTCGCGACGCACCGCCACGTACTCTTTCGCGACCAGGTTCATGCCGTCGCGCAGGGCCGTGACCAGCATGATGTCGGCGGCGAGGTACAGCGCCACCATCTCTTCGCGGGGGTAGCCGTGGTGGTGGTAGCTGATGGCCGTGTGGCTCATGGTGCCGTAGTCGCCGTTCACACGGCCGACGGTCAGCTCGATCTCGTCGCGCAGCTGCTTGTACGTCTCGACCCGCTCGCGGCTCGGGCTCGCGACCTGCACGAGCGTGGCGTCCTCGACGCTGAGCCGACCGTCGGCGAGCAGCTCGCCGAACGCCTTCATGCGATGCCGGATGCCCTTGGTGTAGTCGAGCCGGTCGACGCCGAGCATGATCGTCTTGGGGTTGCCGAGGCCCTCGCGGATCTCGCGGGCCCTGGCCTGGACGTCGGGTCGGGCGGCGAGCTCTTCGTAGCTGGCGGCGTCGATCGAGATCGGGAAGTGCTTCGCGAGCACCCGGCGCACCTTCGTGCCGCGGCGCGACACGGGCGCGGACTCGTCGTCGACCGGCACCTCGATGTAGGGGCGCGTCGTCGAGTAGCCGAGCAGGTGGCGGACGGCGCGCGAGAAGTTCGACGCGTCGTCGGCCCGCTGGAAGCCGATGACGTCGGCGCCGAGCAGGCCCTCGACGATCTGCTGCCGCCAGGGCAGCTGCGAGAAGATGCCGAGCGGCGGGAACGGGAGGTGGGCGAAGAACCCGATGGTGACGTCGGGTCGGGCCTCGCGCAGCATCTTCGGCACGAGCTGCAGCTGGTAGTCCTGCACCCAGATGGTGCCGCCCTCTTCGGTGATCTCGGCGGCCCGGTCCGCGAAGCGCTGGTTGACCTGCACGTAGGACTCCCACCAGACCCGGTGGTAGGTCGGGGCCGCGATGACATCGTGGTAGAGCGGCCACAGCGTGTCGTTGCTGAAGCCCTCGTAGTAGCGCTGCACCTCGTCGGCGCTGAGCAGCACGGGCACGATCTCGATCCCGTCCGCCTCGAAGGGCTCGCACTCGAGGCCGGGTTGCCCCGCCCAGCCCACCCACGCACCGTCGTTGGCCTTCATGACGGGCTCGAGGGCCGTGACGAGACCGCCGGGCGAGTGCTGCCACGACGCCGCTCCGTCGTCGGCGACGACCCGGTCGACGGGCAGGCGGTTGGAGACGACGACGAAGCCGTAACGTTCGGGGGGGTCAGGCATGGGGGTGGGTCAGCTCCTGTCGGATCGCCCGCACGAGCGCGGGACGGCCAGATTATCAGCGGGGTCCCCCGCCCCCCCGGTCGCCCGGCGGCACCCCGCCCCGACCGGGTCCGGCGCGGCGCAGGGGCGCCTGAGCCGCCCTGACCAACGCCACGCCGTAGCTCGGCCCGTGACCGGCGGCGTGCACGGCCAGCGGCTGCAGCTGGCGGAGGGGCACGCGGCCCTGCCACCCCTCCCCCAGCGGCGAGCGAGCCTCGTAGCCGGCCAGTACGTCGTCGAGGTGCGGGCAGCCGAACAACGCCAGCATCGCCAGGTCGGTCTCGGGGTGCCCGCCGTGGGCGGCCGGGTCGATGAGCACGACTCCGCCGCCGTCGAAGAGCACGTTGCCGGCCCACAGGTCGCCGTGGAGGCGAGCCGGCGGAACCTCGTCGTCGAAGGCGCCGTCCGCGACGACGCGGCACGCATGCTCGACGACCTCGAGGCCCGCCCGGTCGAGGTTGCCCGCCTCGACGGCGACGCGGGCGTACGGCAGGACCCGCTGCTCGGCGTAGAAGACGCCCCAGGTCGCCTTCGGTCGCACGGTCAAGGACCGGCTGCCGATGAAGCACGGGCCCGTCCACCCCCGAGGAGGCGCGCCGAACGCGTCCGCGCCGCTCGCATGGGTCACCGCGAGCGCCTCACCGAAGGCCCGGGCGGCCTCGGCCGTGGGGCGGACCTCGTGCACGGGATCGAGATCGATGCGCCCCGGGGACGCGGACTGCACGCCCACGGTGCGCGCGCCTCCTCGGGGCGTGGCCTCGGCGAGCCAGGCGAGCCCGGCCGCCTCGGCCTCGAAGAACCCTGCGGGGGCGTCGGCACGCTGCTTCGTGTACGAGGTCACGGGAATAGCATGCGCCTCATGACCGACCCCGTCCCCCGCGCACCGAGGGGCCCCACGACACCGCCGACGAGGGCCACGAGTCCGACACGACCATCGTCACGCGCGCCTGCCGCGGGGGCGAGCTGATCGCCCACGACTTCCCGCTGCACGAGGTGAGCGACCACCTCGAGACCGACGGCTGCCACGTGTGGATCGATCTCACCGACCCGACCGCCGCCGACCGCGCCGCGCTCGAGGACGAGCTCGGCCTGCACGAGCTCGCCGTCGAGGACGCCCTGCAGGACGGGCAGCGGCCCAAGATCGACCGCTACGACAACCATCTGTTCACGGCCCTCTACGACGTGCGCTTCGACCGTGCCAGCGGCGTGCTCGACACGAGCGAGGTGAAGGCGTTCATCACCGAGCGCGCCCTCGTGACGATCCACCATCCCGAGTTCGACGTCGCCCGGCTGCAGGCGACCTTCGACCAGAACCGCGACCTGGCGTCGCACGGCGTCTCGTACTTCCTCTGGGGGCTGCTCGACTGCGTCGTGGACCGGCACTTCGACGCCACGGACGCGCTCGACGACGAGATCGAGGGCATCGCCGACGACCTCTTCGACCCGGCTCCCCGCACCATCGACGTGCAGAAGCGCTCGTTCGCCCTGCGCAAGAGCCTCGTCCAGCTGCGGCGGGTGGCGTCGCCGATGCGCGAGGTGCTGAACACCCTGCTGCGCCGCGACCTGAAAGAGGTCGACTCCGACATGCAGCCGTACTTCCAGGACGTCTACGACCACGTCCTGCGCGTGGCCGAGCAGAACGACTCGCTGCGCGACCTCGTCTCGACCATCCTCGACACGAACCTCAACCTGCAGTCCAACCGCATGAACCTCATCATGAAGAAGGTGACGAGCTGGGCGGCCATCATCGCCGTCCCCACGGCGATCACGGGGTTCTACGGGCAGAACGTGCCGTACCCGGGGTTCCAGTCCCCCGCCGGCTTCGTCACGTCGTGCGTGCTGATCGTGGCGATCGGCGGCCTGCTCTGGTGGCAGTTCAAGCGTCGCGACTGGCTGTAGTCCGCCGTTCCCGCACTGTTCACCGCGGGGTCGACGCCGCCCTGCCGTACCGGTCGTAGCCTGGCCGCGTGATCACGGTCGGAATGAGCACGTCCTGCGTCTTCCCGCTGTCGACCGACGAGGCCTTCCGGCTCGCTCGGCTCACCGGCTTCGACGGGGTCGAGGTGATGGTGACGGCCGACCGGACGACCCGGCGCGCCGCCCCCCTCCGTGCGACGACCGCGCGCTGGGGCCTGCCCGTGCTCCCGGTGCACGCCCCCGTGCTGCCCGCCGCCCACTCCGCCTTCGGCCGGGACCAGGTCGACAAGCTCCGCCGGTCGGCCGAGCTGGCCCGCGAGCTGGGCGCCTCGACCGTCGTCGTCCACCCGCCGTTCGTCTGGCAGAGGTCGTTCGCGGCCCGCTTCGTCGCCGTCGTCCGCGAGATCGCCGCGGCGACGGGCGTCACCCTGGCGGTCGAGAACATGTTCCCCCTCCGGTTCGGGCCGGTGGGGTTCGACGCCTACCGCCCCGGGCCCGACCCCGTGGCGAGCGACGTCGACGCGGCCACCCTCGACTTCTCGCACGCCGCCGCCGCCGCACGCGACGCCCTCGACCTCGCCCTGGCGCTCGGGCCCCGGTTGCGCCACGTCCACCTGACCGACGGCGTCGTGTCGTCCCGGCCGGGAGGGCTGCACGACCAGCACCTCGTCCCGGGCCGCGGGACGCAGCCGGTCGCCGAGGTGCCCACCCACCTGGCCCGGTCGGGCTGGTCCGGCGTCGTCGCCGCCGAGGTGCACACCGCCGGGGACGAGGAGGCGCGGCTCGGCCAGCTGAGGCGGACGCTCGCCTTCGCGCGTCGTCGCCTCGCGGCCGCCCCCGCGCCGGGCGTGAGCGCCCGACGCCCGCAGCCGCCCAGGACCGTCGCGACGACCGCGCGCGGCACGGCGACCGCCGCCACCCCGAGCCCGGCGAGCACGAACCGTCCCCACGCGACCTCGACGCCCATCGACGACAACCGGGAGTGCCAGAGCAGCGTCGCGAGCGAGGCCCACGGCGTGACGAGGCAGCCGATGTTCACCCCGACGAGCACGGCGACGAGCCGCAACGGTGATCCGGCCACCGGCTCGAGGGCGAGGTAGGCCGGCGGGGTGGGCGCGACGTTCGCGGCGGCGGCGCTGCCCCCCGCGGGCCGCAGCAGGGCGGGCAGCTGGTCACCCGGGCCCCCCACGGCGCCGGGCAGATCGGCGAGGCCGGGCGGGGGGGCGGCCTCGACGACGAGGAAGGGCCCGCCGGCGAAGGGCAGGGTGCCCCACGGCACCAGACCGAGCCGCAGGACGCCCCGACGCCGTACGGCCGTGGCCACGACGAGCACGAGCGCCGCGACCGCTGCGGGGATCCACACCTCGACGCCCGAGACGAGAGCCGGCACGAGCAGTCCCGTCGCGACCGCGGCCACACCGAAGAGCACGCGATCGGCCACGGGCTCGGACGACGGCGCCTCGAACCGGCCGACCAGCTGACGGCGGTAGCGCAGTCCGATCGCCACGACCGGGACGACGACGCCCACCACGGCGGCCGGCGCGACCAGGGCGGCGAACTGCACGGGGGCCGGCGAGCCGAGCTCGTGCAGGGCGAGCAGGTTGGTGAGGTTCGAGACGGGCAGCAGCATCGAGGCGCAGTTCGCGAGCCACACCGTGGTCAGGGCGAACGGCATCGGCGGCAGGCCCGCGTGCCGGGCGACGATCACGACCACCGGCGTGAGCAACACGGCCGTCGTGTCGAGCGAGAGAAACACCGTGCACAGCACGGCGAGCGCCACGACCAGGAGCCACAACACGACCACCCGGCCGCCGGCGAGTCGGGCCGAGGCGGACGCCAGCCAGGCGAAGAGTCCGGCCTCCGCCGCCAGCTCGGCGACGATCGGCAGGCCGACGACGAACCCCAGCACGGGCGCGACCCGCTCGACGAGGGCGAGCAGTTCGTCGCCGGTGAGGACCCCGGTGACCACGGCCACGAGGCCGATCGCCACGAACACTCCTCCGAGCACGGCAGTGCGCACGGCATCCTCCTCCGACCGCGGGACGCACCGGCACGGGACGCCGGGCAGCTCAACCTACCCCCACCCGGACTCGTGCGACGTCACGCGGTACCGTGGTCCAAACGACCCCTGGGAGCCCCACCGTGCGCAAATTCCTCTTCAACGGCGCGATCATCAGCGCGATCTTCTCCGGCATCAGCCTCCTCAAGAGCCTGAGCGCCGGGCCGCGTGACTGGCGCCTCGCCCTCATGGCGATCAGCTGGGCGGCGTCCACCGCGATCGCCGTGGGCAACGTCATCGAGGCCGCGAACGACGACGACTGACGTCCGCCGAGACACCGAGGAGGCGCGTCCCGCTCTGGCGGGGCGCGCCTCCTCGTCCGTGTGGTCGCCTCAGCGACGCTCGCCGACGCCGGGCGTCGGCCCGGCCGGGTCACCGTCGGGACGGCCGACGGGCAGGCCGCCGGGTCGGCCCGCGACGTGCGGGTCGTGTTCCGCCTCGGCGCCGAGCGAGGCCTCGTACTCGGCGATGTCGTGGATCGGGATGGCCGCCGTGAAGAGCGCGGTGCGCTCGGAGTCGGCGTTGTCGCCGCTGAACAGACCCGAGGCGTCCGACGTCGAGCGGGGAGCCCGCCCGGTCGGCACCGGTTCGGCCTCGACCATCTGCACGCGCGTCCGCGGGATCGACTGCGGGCTCTTCGCGTGCAGCCAGGCGATGAGGTCCTCGCGGACGAGGCAGCGCAGGTCGAACAAGGTCGGGGCGTCCTTCGCCGTGACCAGCACGCGGACGCGGACGTAGCCGGCCTGGGCGTCGGTGACCTGCAGCACCTTGGTGCGCCCGTCCCAGAGGTCGGTGCCCGCGAGGATCACGTCGAGCTCCTTCCGCATGGCGCCCGGGTCGACGCGCCAGTCCAGGTCGAACTCGACCGCGCCGAGCAGCTCGCTGTTGCGCCGCGTCCAGTTCTCGAACGGCGTGGTCGTGAAGTAGGTCGACGGCAGCACGAGTCGGCGGTCGTCCCAGACGTGCACGACCACGTACGAGAGCGTGATCTCTTCGATCAGGCCCCACTGCCCCTCGACCACGACGACGTCGTCGATGCGGATCGCGTCACTGAAGGCCAGTTGGATGCCGGCGAAGACGTTGGCCAGCGTCGACTGCGCCGCGAGGCCCGCGACGACCGAGACCAGTCCCGCGCTCGCGAGGACGCTCGCGCCCACCGCCTCGACGCCCGGGAACCCGAGCAGCACGGTGCCCGCGGCGAGGATCACGATCAGGGCCACGGTCAGCCGCCGCAGGATGAGCACCTGCGTCCGGACGCGACGGGCCACCCGGTTGTCGGGGGTGTCGACCCGGTAGCGCGACAGCCCGAGGTCTTCGAAGAAGATCGCGAGGGCGCCCACGAACCAGGCCACGACGACGATGATGGCGCACCGGAAGGACTGCGAGACCCAGCCCTCACCCGGGTAGTCGGCGGGCAGCAGCGAGTCGAACGACGTGGTCAGGGCGACGACGAGCAGCACGACGAGCAGCGTGGCGCGGAACGGGCGACGCATGCGCTTCACGAACGCCTGCGCCCATTCCTTGCGCTTCGCGACCACGCCGACGACCGCACCGACGCCGGCCGAGACGACGAAGGTGAGGACGACGGCGGCGACGAGCGAGATGACGAGTTGTATCCAGGGCATCCCTCGAGCCTGTCGCATCACGCACGGCTCCGTCCGGGCTCGGCCCTGGGACGATGGAACGGTGAGACGATCCACAGCTTCCCGTCACGAGCCCGCCACACCGTCGACGCCCCCGCGTCACCGGTCACGACGGCGACGCGTGCTCAAGGGGGTGGCACTCGCGCTGTTCGCCGTCGTGGTGCTCGCCGTCACGGGCTTCTTCGTGTGGGCCAAGACGCCGATGTCGGCGACGGCCGCCTCGCTCGCCTCGGTGTCCGCCGACGAACGGGTCGAGGTGACGAGCAGGCCCGACACGGTCGTGATGCGACCGGCCGAGACGACGGCCACCGGCCAGGGTCTCGTCTTCGTCGCCGGTGCCCGGGTCGACCCGCAGGCTTACGAGCAGACCTTCGCGGGGCTCGTCGCCACCGGCATCACCGTCGTCGTCGAACGACCCACCCTCGGGTTCGGCATCCTCGACCCCCGTCCGCTCTCGACCTTCACCGACCTCGCCCCGGAGGTCGACACGTGGGCCGTCGGAGGCCACTCGCTCGGCGGCGTGCGCGCCTGTCAGTACGCCGCCGACGACCGGACGGTGGACGCGCTGGTGCTCCTCGGCTCGTATTGCGCGACCACCGACCTCTCGGACGACGACGAGCTGGCGGTCCTCAGCCTCGGGGGTTCCGAGGACGGTCTGAGCACCCCGGCGAAGATCGCGGAGTACCGCGACATGCTGCCGGGCAGCGCGTCGGTGGTCGAGATCGACGGGTCGAACCACGCGCAGTTCGGCAGCTACGGCGAGCAGTCGGGCGACGGTTCGGCCACCATCTCGGACGAGGCGGCGCGCGACCGGATCACGCGCCAGCTCACGTCGTTCTTCGCCGGCGTCGGTGGCTAGGCTCCCCCGCGTTCGTCAGGCCTGATCGAGGGGCCGCTCGGGAGCGACCCGACGCAGCGGTGGATCAGATCGAGCGTTTGCGCTGCCGCAGGGCCTCGAGGGCCAGTCCCTCGGAGGGGTACCGCCCGACGACCTCGCCCCAGCGGGGGTCGGCACCGCGCAGGGCGACGAAGGTGCCCTGCTCGGCCCGGACGTGGCCGAGCACGCGGTCGGGGGTCGACACCTGGACGAGGTCGGACGAGACGGTGCGCGTGATGACGCGGGCCATTCTCCTCAGGACGTCGGTCGGTGCGGTGGTGCTCACGGGTGGTGCCTCTCGTGGTGCAGGTGCTGATGGTGCGCGGGCGTCTCGGTGACGTCCGCCGACGACGCTACCCGCGCCTCCCGGGGTGTGACCTCGGGGTTGGCTGTGCGTCGGGTGTCGTCCGGCTGTGCTTTCACCCGGCTCCGCGTCACCCGGCCGATCGCCCGGCACGACGACGCCCCGGGCGAGCGGGGCTCGGCCGGGGCGACGTCGTGCAGGGATCGGATCAGCTGGTGAGGCCGTCGACGTAGTCCTGGTTCTCGGAGATCCACTTCTCGACGACGGGGGCGTAGTCGTCGCCGTCGACCGCGTCACCGTTGAACATGGCGTTCTCGAGCGACGACAGGGTCTCGGTGTCCATGTCGAAGCCCTGCAGCCACTCGGTCAGCTGCGGGAAGTTCGCCGTGAAGCTCTTGCCACCGAACGAGTGGATGCCCTCGGCGTCGCCCAGGGTGCCCTCGGGGTCGGCGAGGTCCTTGATCGGGAAGGCGTCGTAGGCCCAGTGCGGGCTCCAGAGCGTGACCGCGATGTTCTCGCCCGCGTCGGTCGCGCTCTTCAGCTCGGTGAGCATGGCGGCGGTCGACGAGGTCTGCAGCTGCATGTCGTCCAGGCCGTAGGTGGGGATCGTCTCGTCCTGGACCGCGGCGGTGAGGCCGGCCCCCGGCTCGATGCCGACGATCTTGCCGCCGAACAGGTCGGCGTTGGCCGCCAGCTCGTCGAGCGAGTCGATCGGGGCGTCCTCGTTCACGGCGACCGCGAGCTTGGCGCCGTCGTTCCAGGCGCCGAGGTCGGTCAGGTCGTCACCGTACTGCTCGATGTACGACGCGTGGGTCGTGGGCAGCCAGGTGTCGAGCACGACGTCGTAGTCGTCGGTGGTGAGGCCGCTGTAGACGGGAGCGACGTCGGCCGGCTCGAGGTTGACCGTGTAGCCCTTCTCCTCGAGGACGGTCTTCCACAGCCACGAGGCCGCGATGCCCTCGTCCCAGCCGTTGAACACGGCGAGGTCGACGACGGCCTGGTCGCCGTTGTCGAGCGTCTCGGCGTCGGCCGACGAGCTGCTGCCGGGGGGCGAGCAGGCTGCGAGTCCGAGGACGGCGGTGGTGCAGAGGGCGATCGATGCGGCGATGGTGCGCTTCTTCATGTGGTCCTTTCGGGTGGTGCAGGAGGCGCGGGTCAGCTC
>NZ_LHOZ01000006.1:0-21490 GCF_001297205.1 Frigoribacterium sp. RIT-PI-h
GCCGTCGTGGGCCCCGGGCCGAGGGAACGCCCGATCGGCCGCCCGCCAGGAGGCGCGGGTCAACCGCCCACGAGTGTCGCGACCGCGGGCAACAACCCCACGACCAGCAGCAAGATCATGCCGCCGGCCGTGAGAGCTGCGACCTTGCGCCCGCCGGTGACGGGTGACGCGGCCGAACGCCGCGGCGCCGGCTCGGCGGGGACCCGGCTGACCCGGGCGCTGCGCGGGGCGGCCACCGCCGTGCGCGAGACAGAGGGGAGGGGGATGCGGGTGGTGCTCATGGGTCGACTCCTTCGTCGTCCGGTCTGACGTCGTCGTCAGCGCGCCCGGCACGGGCGTCCGTTCATCGTACGTCCGACGCCGGGGAGACGCCACGCGACGTGACCGACGATCAGCCCGCGTAGGCCCCGACGAGCCGCACCGCGCCTCCGTCGACTCCCTTGGCTCCCTGTTCGAACCCGGCGAGATCGCGCTGCCCGGTCGAGACGGTGCCGACGGGCCAGGTCGCGATGCCGTCGGCCTCGAGGGCCGAGGTGACCGCGGCGGCCTGCGACGCGGCGACGACGGCGATCATGCCGATGCCGAGGTTCCAGGTGCCCTCGCTCGACTCGAGGGTCGAGCCGGCCAGGTCGCTCAGCACCCGGAAGACGGGCAGCGGCGACCAGGTCGAACGGTCGACCTCGGTCCACGACCCGCGGGGCAGCACGCGGGCGAGGTTGGCCGCGATGCCGCCCCCGGTGACGTGGCTGAGCGAGTGGATCGCGCCGTCGAGCGCGGGGTCGTCGAGCACGCGCAACAGGGGGGACGTGTAGAGCCGCGTCGGTTCGAGCAACGCCTCGCCGACCGTGCCCGAGAACTCGGGCAGGGTGTCGTCGTAGCCGAGGTCGCGCGACGCGAGGATGTGGCGCACGAGCGAGAAGCCGTTCGAGTGCACGCCCGACGAGGCGAGGGCGAGCACGCCGGCGCCGTCGCCGACGGGTGAGGGCCGAGCTGGCGCCCGGCCTCGCCCGCACCGGCCGCGGCCCCCGCCACGTCGTAGTCGTCGGGCCCGAGCAGGCCGGGGTGCTCGGCGGTCTCGCCGCCGACGAGGGCGGTGCCCGTCTCGCTGCAGGCGCGGGCGATGCCCTCGACGATCGAGGCGATGCGGGCCGGCACCACGCGGCCGCAGGCGATGTAGTCGGTCATGATGAGCGGCCGGGCACCGACGACGACGATGTCGTCGACGACCATGCCCACCAGGTCTTGCCCGATCGTGTCGTGCTTGTCGAGCGCCTGCGCGATCGCGACCTTCGTGCCGACGCCATCGGTCGACGTGGCGAGCAGCGGCTTGTCGAAGTCCTTGAGGAACGACACGTCGAACAGCCCGGCGAACCCGCCCACGCCGCCGACGACGCCGGGCCCGTGCGTGGCGCTGACGGCCGCCTTCATCAGCTCGACCGCCCGGTCGCCGGCGGCCGTGTCGACCCCCGCTGCGGCGTAGGAGGCGCTGGTCGAGTGGGCAGAGGAGGTCGCCATTCGTTCATCCGTTCGGTGTCGCTCTAGACTGTCGCGGTAACCCCAACTCTACGGTCTGGAGCCAGATCCGCATGTGCGGCATCGTCGGTCTCGTCGCGCACGAGCCAGCAAATCAACTCGTCTACGATTCGCTCCTCCTCTTGCAACACCGGGGGCAGGACAGCGCCGGCATCGCCACCGCCGAGGGCGGCATCTTCCACGTGCACAAGACCAAGGGGCAGGTCCGCGAGGGCTTCCGCACGCGCGACATGCGTGCGCTGCTCGGCAACATGGGCCTCGGCCACGTGCGCTACGCCACCAAAGGCGCGGCCAGCAACGAGCAAGAGGCGCAGCCGTTCTACGTGAACGCGCCCTACGGCATCGTGCTGATCCACAACGGCAACCTGACGAACACGCGCGAGCTCACCAGCGAGCTCTTCCACGTCGACCGCCGTCACCTCAACACCAACAGCGACACCGAACTGCTGGTCAACGTGCTCGCGCACGAGCTGCAAGAGCAGGTCAACGGCAGCGAGCTCGACCCCGAGCAGATCTTCGCGGCGGTCACCCGCGTGCACGACCGGGTTCAAGGCTCGTACGCGGCGATCGCCATGATCGCCGGCCACGGACTGCTGGCCTTCCGCGACCCGTTCGGCATACGCCCGCTGGTGCTCGGTCGCCGCCTCGCCGCCGACGGCGTCCGCGACGAATGGATCACCGCCTCGGAGTCGCTCGTCCTCGAGTCCGGCGGCTACGAGATCGTCCGCGACGTCGCCCCCGGCGAGGCCGTCTTCATCTCGCTCGACGGGCAGATGGTGTCGAAGCAGTGCCATGCCAGCCCGCGCCTCATCCCCTGCTCGTTCGAGTACGTCTACCTGGCCCGCCCCGACTCGATCATGAACGGCTTCTCGGTCTACGACGCCCGCCTGCGCCTCGGCAACCGGCTGGCCGACACGATCGCCGCGCCCTCGCCGATCGGTGACATCGACGTCGTCATGCCGATCCCCGACTCGTCACGCCCCGCGGCCATGCAGGTCGCCCAGAAGCTCGGCATCGAGTACCGCGAGGGCTTCTACAAGAACCGCTACGTCGGCCGCACGTTCATCATGCCGGGGCAGGCCGAGCGCAAGCGGTCGGTGCGCCAGAAGCTCAACGCGATGTCGAGCGAGTTCAAGGGCAAGAACATCCTGATCGTCGACGACTCGATCGTCCGCGGCACGACCTCGCGCGAGATCGTCGAGATGGCCCGGGCCGCCGGTGCGAACAAGGTGACGTTCACCTCGGCCGCTCCCCCGGTGCGCTTCCCCCACGTGTACGGCATCAACATGCCGTCCCGGCACGAGCTGGTCGCCCACGACCGCAAGATCCCCGAGACCGCCCGCGAGCTGGGTGCCGACCACCTCATCTACCAAGAGGTCGCCGACATGCAGGCCGCGATCACCGAGGGCAGCGACGTCACCGAGCTCGAGATGAGCTGCTTCACGGGCGACTACGTCACCGGCACGGTCAGCCCCGAGTACCTCGCCTGGGTCGAGGCCAACCAGCTCAGCTGAGCCAGCGCGCCCGTCCGCACCCGCGCCTCCTGCGCTCTCCGCCGCCCGCGCCCGTCTCCAGCCGCACCTCGCCACCCGCACCTCGCCCCCGCTTCCACCCCCTGGGGGAGGCGCGGTGTCGGCAGGCGTCCCTAGGCTGGGGGCCATGAGCGACGTCGGCATGCCCCGCCCCGAACCGACCGCGACGCCTCCGGCGTCCGCGCTGCAGATCACCGGCCTGCGCAAGGCCTTCGGCGACAAGGTCGCCGTCGACGGCATCGACCTGACCGTGCCGACGGGCTCGTTCTTCGGCCTCGTCGGCCCGAACGGCGCCGGCAAGACGACCACGCTCTCGATGGCGACCGGGCTGCTGCGTCCCGACGCGGGCCGCATCGAGGTGCTCGGCGTCGACGTCTGGTCCGACCCGACGCACGCCAAGTCGCTCGTGGGCGTGCTGAGCGACGGCATCTCGCTCTTCGACCGCCTCACCGGCGAGCAGCTCGTCACCTACCACGGCCTGCTCAACGGCATGAGCCGCGAGACGACGGCGCAGCGGGTCGGCGACCTGCTCGACCTGCTCGACCTGCGCTCGGCCGGCGGCACGCTCGTCGTCGACTACTCCGCGGGCATGACCAAGAAGGTGGCGCTCGCCTGCGCGCTGGTCCATGCGCCGCGCCTCCCCGCCCTCGACGGGCCGTTCGAGTCCGTCGACCCGATCTCGGCCGCGAACATCCGCGACATCCTGCACGGTTACACGCAGAACGGCGGCACGGTCATCGTGTCGAGCCACTCGATGGACCTCGTCCAGCGCATGTGCGACCACGTCGCCGTCATCGCGGCCGGGCGCGTGCTCGCGGCCGGCACGACCGACGACGTGCGGGCCGGCTCCACCCTCGAAGACCGCTTCGTCGAGCTCGTCGGCGGTCGCCAGCACAACGAGGGGCCGTCGTGGTTGCGCACCTCCTGAGCCTGCGCTGGCGGGTGCTGCTGAACGGCTTCAAGCGCAGCACCTGGCAGATCGTCGCGGCGGTCATCGGCGGGCTCTACGGCCTGGGCGTGCTCGCCGCGGTCGTCGCCGGCCTCGTCGCCCTCTCGTTCGCGCCCGAGCGCTGGGCCTGGACGGCCGGCGTGCTCGGCGGCTCGCTCGCGGTCGTCGGCTGGGTCGTCGTGCCGTTCGTCGCCCGGGGCTATGACCAGACCCTCAGCGTCTCGAAGCTGCGCCAGTTCCCCCTGCCCGCCGACCGGCTCCTCGCCGCCCTGTTCGTCGCAGGGCTGCTGGGCATCCCGGGCATCATCACGCTCGTCGCCGCCCTCGCGACGACCTTCAGCTGGCTGCAGCACCCGCTGTCCGCCGTCCTCGCCCCGTTCTGCGGGCTGCTCGGGGTCTTCGTCTGCGTCGCGGCGTCCCGGGCGGTCGAGACCGCCACCAGCGCGCTGGGTGCCAAACGTCGCTACCGCGAGCTGATGAGCGTCGCGATCTTCGTCCCCCTCATCCTGGCCGGGCCCTTGATCGGCCTGGTCGGCCAGGGGCTCAACTCGATCGGCGACGACCTGCCCCGCGTCGCCCACGCCCTGTCGTGGAGCCCGCTCGGCGCCGCCTGGTCGATCCCCGGCGACGTCGCCCTCGGCCGACCGGGCGAGGCAGCCCTCAAGGCCGTCATCGCCCTGGCCACCCTGGGTGTGCTCCTGCTGATCTGGCGACGGGGCCTGGCGACGGCACTCGTCGCTCCCCCGGCCGTCACGGCCACCGCGGCGTCCAAGGGTCTCGGGCTCTTCGCGCGCTTCCCCGCGACGCCGACCGGTGCGGTCGCGGCCCGCACGGCCGTCTACTGGTTGCGCGACCCCCGGTACGGCGGGTCGCTGATCGTCGTCCCGCTGATGCCGGTCCTGGCGATCTTCCTGTCGTTCTCCCTCGAAACGACCTGGCCGCTGTACGCCATCGGCCCGGCCGTGGCCGCCCTGCTCGCCATCACGCTGGCAGCCGACGTCTCGTACGACGGCACGGCCTTCGCCGCCCACCTGTCGACCGGGCTGGCGGGTTCGGCCGACCGCGCCGGTCGCGTCCTCACGCTCTCGCTGTTCGCGGTGCCCTCCGTCGTGCTCGCCACGCTCGTCCCGCTGGCGGTGGTGGGTCGAGCCGACGTGGCCCCGGCCCTGCTCGGCATCGGCCTGGGCCTGCTGCTCACCGGGTTCGGCGTGTCGAGCGTGGCCTCGGCGCTGTACCTGATGCCCGTCCCGGCGGCGGGCGAGAGCCCGTTCAAGTCCCCGCCCGGGGCCAACGTCACCTCGGCCCTGGGCCTCTACGCCTCGTGGGCGATCGTCTTCGTGTTGTCGCTGCCCGAGCTCGTGCTCGGCATCGTGGCGCTGGTGCAGGGCTCGGTGCTGTTCGGGCTGCTGACGCTCGTCGTCGGCGTCGCCCTCGGGGCCGTCCTGATGGTCGTCGGCATCCGACGGGGTGGACGCCTGCTCGACGCCCGGGGGCCCGAGCTGCTCACCCGCTTGCGGCGGGCTCGCGGAGCCTGACCCGGGCGGCCGGCCGCGCACGCGGGCGGCCGGGCGCGCACGCGGTCGGCGGCCGCGCACGCGGTCGGCCGGCCGCGCACGCGGTCGGCCGGGCGACGTCAGGCTCGGTCGGACTCGCCGTCGGTCACCTGGCGTGGAACGGCATCGGGCTCTGCGACGGGCACCTCGAGGCGTTCACGTTCGACCTGGACGCGCTTCGCGCCCCGGCTGGTGACGCGCTCGGCGATGATGGCGACGACGCAGCCGACGGCCCCGCCGATCGTCAGCCCCCAGAGCGAGATGTACCCGTAGGTCTGCGCCACGCCCTCGCCCGAGTCGAACGGGAAGAGCGAGGTGACGATCAGCGAGACGACGACCCCGAGCGCCGCGCCCATGATCAAGAAGACGGGGACCTTGGGTGCTCGGCGCACGGTGACCTCGTCACGTTCGACGATCGACTCGGCGGGGCGTTCGACGGAGGGCTCGACGACGGGCTCGGGTCGCTGCTGGTCGTCGGGTGCGTTCGTCACCCGCCCATCATCCCAGAGGCGGCTGAGCACCGCCGACGCCCGTCTCGACGTCGAGCATGGACCTTCGAGGAGGCGCGGGTCAGCCCCGCTGCCAGGCGATCGGCACGTAGCCGGTCAGGTCCGCCCTGCTGCCGGAGGCCGACACGAGCGCCCCGGCCCGCGCCTCCGGCCAGCTGAGGTCGCCGGTGGCGAGTCGCACGAAGGTGGCGGCGTCGGTCTCGACGACGTTGGGCGGCGTGCCCCGGGTGTGGCTGAGTCCTTCGCGGAACTGCACGGCGCCGAACGGCGGCACGCGCACCTCGACCGTGGCCCCGGGTTCGCCGTCGGCGAGCACCTGCAGCAACCAGCGGACGGCCATGGCGGTCACCGGACGCGGTGCGGTCAGGTCGGCGGCGAGCGCCGCCCGCACCTCGCCCACGGCGGCCGATCCCGCCGCGTCGCCGATCCGTGCCCTGGCCATGCGTCCACGCTACCCGCGCCTCCCCGTCCTGCACCGCGCCTCCCCGTCCCCGTCCCCGGCGCCTCCCGTCCTGCACCGCGCCCCCCCGTCCCCGGCCGGCGCGAGCACATCCCGACCACCCGGAGCCTCCCCGGCAGGGCCGAACCCGACCTCCGAGCCCCGACACGCCGCTCACCTTCGTCCCCCGGCGGCGTGGCGCCGGCCGACAGTCGCGAATTGCACACCCCCCGCCCCCGACTCGGCACCGCGGCACACCCTCGGTAGGCTGTGGCGCGTGCGAATCCTCGTCCTCGGTTCCGGTGCTCGCGAGCACGCCATCATCACCGCCCTGTTGCGCGAAGACGCGGGTCACGAGATCACCGCGGCCCCCGGCAACGCGGGCATCGCCGACCAGGTCGGCATCGTGCACCTCGACCCGTCGAACGGTGCCGTCGTCACCGAGTACGGCCTCGAGAACGACGTCGAGCTGGTCGTCGTCGGCCCCGAGGCGCCGCTGGTCGCCGGTGTCGCCGACGCCCTCCGCACCCGCGGCATCCCGGTCTTCGGGCCGGGCAAGAAGGCCGCGGCACTCGAGGGCAGCAAGACCTTCGCGAAACGCATCATGGAGGAAGCCGGCGTGCCCACCGGGCGGGCCACGCGCGTGGGCACCCTCGACGAGGCCGTCGCGGTGCTCGACGATTTCGGCTCCCCCTACGTCGTCAAGGCCGACGGGCTGGCGGCCGGCAAGGGCGTCCTCGTCTCGGACGACCGCGACGCGGCGGTCGAGCACACCACCTACTGGTTGCAGCACGGGCCCGTCCTCGTCGAGGAGTTCCTCGAAGGTCCCGAGGTCTCGTTGTTCTTCCTCAGCGACGGTCACACGGTCGTGCCGCTCAGCCCCGCGCAGGACTACAAGCGCCTGCTCGACGGCGACGCCGGCCCCAACACCGGCGGGATGGGCGCCTACTCGCCGCTGCCCTGGCTGGCCGACCGCTTCGGCAGCGAGAAGGACTTCGTCGACGAGGTGCTCGACACCATCGCCACCCCGACGGTGCGACAGCTCGAGGCCGAGGGGACGCCGTTCATCGGCCTCCTCTACGCCGGTCTCATCCTCACCGAGACGGGCGTGCGGGTCATCGAGTTCAACGCCCGCTTCGGCGACCCCGAGACGCAGGTCGTCCTGCCCCGTCTGGTCACGCCGCTGAGCGGACTGTTGCTCGCCGCGGCGACCGGGTCGCTCGGCAACCACGAGTCGCCGCGCTTCTCGTCCGACGTCGCCGTGACGGTGGTCCTCGCCAGCGAGGGCTATCCCGAGGGCGCCGTCAGCGGTCGGCCGCTGCGCGGGCTCGACGACGCGACCGCCGTCGCCGGCGTCCACGTGGCCCACGCCGCGACCGCCCGTCTCGACGACCAGCTCATCGCCACGGGCGGGCGCGTGCTCAGCGTGGTGGCCCAGGGGTCCGACTTCACCGAGGCCCGGGGCCGGGTCTACGACGCCCTCTCGCGCATCGAGCTCGAGGGCGGCCAGTACCGTCACGACATCGCCGAGCGGGTCGCCCGATGACCGCCCCCGACGGCACCACGGCCCCGGCCGACGCGACCGCAGGAGGCGCGGCTCGACAGGCCACGCCCGTCACGCCGGGCGCTCCCGGCCATCTCGACGGCTGGACGCCCGCGTACTCGGGCAAGGTCCGCGACCTCTACGTCCCGGCGCCGGTGGCCGGTTCGGTCGGCGACGCCGCCACCCTCGCCGACACCGAGCACGTGCTGGTGGTGGCGAGCGACCGGGTCAGCGCCTTCGACCAGGTGCTCGAACCCGGCATCCCGGGCAAGGGCGCCCTGCTCACGCAGCTCAGCCTCTGGTGGTTCGCACAGCTCGCCACCGTGCCCAACCACCTCGTCGACCCGACCACCGCCTCCGTCTCGTTGCCCGCGCAGGTGCGGGACCGCGCGATGCTCGTCAAGCCGCTCGACATGTTCCCCGTCGAGTGCGTCGTGCGTGGGTACCTGGTCGGCAGCGGCTGGGCCGAGTACCGCGAGCACGGCACCGTCTGCGGCATCCCGCTGCCCGAGGGCCTGTCGAACGGCGCCCGGCTGCCCGAGCCGATCTACACTCCGGCGTACAAGGCACCGCTCGGCGAGCACGACGAGAACATCTCGTTCGAGCGCACCGTCGAACTCGTCGGTGCCGAGACGGCGGCGGCCCTGCGCGACCGGTCGCTCGAGATCTACCGTCTGGCGTCCGACGTGGCCGAGGCCCGCGGGGTCATCCTCGCCGACACCAAGTTCGAGTTCGGCGCCGACCGGACCACGGGCGAGATCACCCTCGGCGACGAGGTGCTCACGAGCGACAGCAGCCGCTTCTGGGACGCCGAGGTCTACGCCTCGGGCAACCGCACCCAGAGCTTCGACAAGCAGATCGTCCGCGATTGGCTCTCCGCGCACTGGGACGGCACGGGCGAGGCTCCTGCCCTGCCTGACGACATCGTCGCCCGCACGGCCGCGCGCTACCGCGAGCTGATCGAGCGCCTCACCGCACGCTGAGCCCGGGCCCCGCGCCCTTCCCCGAGCACCACACCGCGTTCCGTGCAGCGCACCGCATCGAGATCCGGTGCTCTGCACGAAACGCGGTGCGCTGTCGGTCGGGAATGCCCGACACGGCCGGCCGGTTCCTGTCGGTGACGTGTCACCGACCGGGTGGCCACCCGACCCGACCAGACCGAGGGCACCCATGACCGACACCTCCGCGACCGACGCGACCCGCGCCTCCTCGTCCTCTCCAGCCGACGCGTCGGCGACGGGGCAGCGGGCACCGGGTGCACGCACCGCTGACCTGCTGGCCGCCGACACCGGCATGGGGGCGGTCACCCTCCGGGTCGCCGACCTCGACGCGATGACCGCGTACTACCGCGATGCCGTCACCCTGACGGTGCTGACCGCCGAGCCCGCCGCGGGGCGCGTGGTCCTCGGCCGAGGTGCGACCCCGATCGTCATCCTCGAGCACGCGCCCGAGCTGAAGCACGCCGGACCGCGCGAGGCCGGCCTCTTCCACACTGCGATCCTGTTCGAGACCGAGGCCGACCTCGCCGCCGCCGTCTACAGCGTCGCGACCCGTCACCCCGGCACGTTCACCGGCAGCGCCGACCACCTCGTCAGCAAGGCCTTCTACTTCACCGACCCCGAGGGCAACGGCATCGAGCTCTACTGGGACCGTCAGCGCTCCGAGTGGTCCTGGACCCACGGCCAGGTCGACATGGCGACCCTCGCGCTCGACCCGAACGCGTTCGTGCAGCAGAACGTCACCGAGGAGGCGCTGGCCGGCTCGGCATCCCGTCCCGCCACGGTCGGCCACGTGCACCTGAGCGTGGGCGACGTCGAGTCGGCCCACCGGTTCTACGTCCAGCAGCTCGGCTTCGAGACGACGACGCGTTTCGGGCCGCAGGCCCTGTTCGTCAGCGCGGGCGGCTACCACCACCACATGGCGATGAACACCTGGAACAGCGCCGGGGCCGGGCGTCGTCAGCTGGGCCTCGGCCTCGGCCTGGTGCGCATCGAGGTGCCGACGGCCGACGACCTGGGCGCCCTCGGCGAGCGCCTCGGCCACCACGGCGTCGCCACCCGCGACGACGGGCGGGTGCTGGGGTTCGACGATCCCTGGCTCAACCAGATCCAGGTGACCGTCCGACCGAGCTGACCACCGGCACCGCTAACGTCGAGGCATGCCTGCAGCCGAGTCCCCCACCTTCTCCACGACCCGCGAGGGCGAGCTCACGCTCGACGACCACGAGGCGATCGCGGCGATGCTCGCCCGGGCGTTCCCGAGCTACGACCACTGGTACGCCGGAGCCCGCAGCTGGGCGGGCATGCAGCCCGAGCTGCGGGTCGTCGCGCGTGAGGGCGACGTCGTGGTGGCGCACGCCGGCCTGCGTCGCCAGTTCGTCACCGTCGGCGACGCCGACCTGCTCGTCACCGCGGTCGGCATGGTCGCCGTCTCGCCGACCGTCCAGGGCACCGGCCTCGGCGGTGAACTGCTCCGTCGGGTCGACGCGGCACTGACGACGCTCGACAGCGGCTTCGGGGTGCTCGAGACCGGCGACGACGTGCAGGGCTTCTACCGCCGTGGCGGATGGCTGCCCCTCGACGGCCTCACGGCGCACTACACGGCGTTCAGCGGCGACGGCGCCGGCGTCCTCGTCACCCAGGACCACGGCTGGCTGCTCCGCGAGGGCACGCGCACCCTCGCCGACTGGCCCCAGGGCGAGCTGCACTGGAACGGACAGATGGTCTGACCCGGGCAGCACCCCGGCCGTGCGAACCCCGGAACGCCGAGGAGGCGCGGTGACCGACGAACGGTCACCGCGCCTCCTGCGGTCTGTCGCGACTTCCGGCTACGCCGGGACGCCGACCTCGGCCGGGTCCTCGTTCGAGCCGGGAGCCTCGGGCTCGACACCCTTCCGGACACGCAGACCCAGGGTGGGGTCGACGTTGGTCCAGTACTCGTAGACCCGCTCGCGCAGGGCGGGCTGGGTGACCTTCGACACGTGGCCCACGATGTTCTGCACCAGGCGGTCGCGCTCCTCGTCGTTCAGCACCTCGCGGACGAGCGTGCCGGCCTGGCCGAAGTCGTCGTCCTCGGGGTGCAGCGTCACGGACGAACGGACGAGTTCGCCGTCGCTCTCCCAGCCGCCGGTGTCACCCGCGGCCTGCGGGTCCGCCGCCGGGCCGCCGACCGAGTTCGGTGCGTAGACCGGAGCCGTCGCCTCGCTGAAGTGGTACCGCGCGGCTCCGTCCTTCGAGTACGAGTGCACCTCGGTCTTGGGCGTGTTCACCGGCAGCTGCTGGTGGTTGACGCCGATGCGGTAGCGGTGGGCGTCCGCGTAGCTGAAGATGCGAGCGAGCAGCATCTTGTCCGGGCTGGTCGCGATGCCGGGGACGAAGTTCGACGGAGCGAACGCCGCCTGCTCGATCTGCGCGAAGTAGTTCTCGGGGTTGCGGTTCAGCGTCATGGTGCCGACCTCGATGAGCGGGTAGTCCGCGTGCGGCCACACCTTCGTCAGGTCGAACGGGTTGAAGCGGTACGTGGCCGCCTCGTCGTAGGGCATGACCTGCACCGACAGCGTCCACGTCGGGAAGTCGCCGCGGTCGATCGCCTCGGAGAGGTCGCGGATGTGGAAGTCGGCGTCCTCGCCCGCGATGCGGTCGGCGTCGTCCTGCGTGAGGATCTTGTTGCCCTGGTTCGTCTTGAAGTGGTACTTGACCCAGAAGCGCTCGCCCTCGGCGTTGATCCACTGGTACGTGTGCGAGCCGAAGCCGTCCATGTTGCGCCACGAGGCGGGAAGGCCCCGGTCGCCCATCAGCCAGGTGACCTGGTGCGCCGACTCGGGCGACAGCGTCCAGAAGTCCCACTGCATGTCGTGGTCGCGCAGGTGCGAGCCGGGCAGGCGCTTCTGCGAGTGGATGAAGTCGGGGAACTTGATGCCGTCACGGATGAAGAACACGGGCGTGTTGTTGCCGACGAGGTCGTAGTTGCCCTCGCTCGTGTAGAACTTCAGCGCGAAGCCGCGGGGGTCGCGCCACGTGTCGGGGCTGCCCTGCTCGCCGGCGACCGTCGAGAAACGGGCGAGCATCTCGGTCTCGACACCGGGCTGGAAGAGCGCGGCGCGCGTGTAGCGCGAGACGTCGGCCGTCGTGACGAACGTGCCGAAGGCTCCGCCGCCCTTGGCGTGGACGATGCGCTCGGGCACCTTCTCACGGTTGAAGTTGGCCAGCTTCTCGACCAGCTTGTGGTCGTGCAGGACGATCGGGCCGTCGGCGCCGACCGACTGCGAGAACTCGTCGCTGGCGGCGGGGGCGCCGTTGTCGGTGGTGGTGATCTTCTTGGCGTCGGTCATGTGTCCTCTTTCGTTCGTGGTTCGTCGTCGTGTGAGATCGGGGGGCGGGCGGGTCAGACCACGGGGACGGCCGCGTCCGCGCGGTCGGACGAGGAGGCGCGACTCGGCTCGTCGCCCTCCGCGCCGTCGGCCTCGGCCGCTCGACAGGCCGGGCACAGACCCCAGAAGGTCACCTCGGCGGTCTGCACGAGGTATCCGGAGTCGTGCGAGGGGGTGAGGCAGGGTGCGTGGCCGACGACGCAGTCGACGTCGGCGACCGAGCCGCACACGCCGCAGACCACGTGGTGGTGGTTGTCGCCCGTCCGCAACTCGTAGAGCGCTGCCGAGCCCGCGGGTTCGATGCGGCGCACCAGCCCGGCGCCGGTCAGCGCGTTGAGCACGCCGTACACCGCCTGGACCGACGTGCCGGGCAGTTCGAGGGCCACCCGGGCGAAGACCTGCTCGGCAGCCGCGTGCGGCGACGGCTCGAGGGCGCGCAACACGGCGAGCCGGGGCTCGGTCACGCGCAACCCGGCGGAGCGCAGGGCCTCGCGGGGGTCGTCGGTCAGGAGGGTCATGCGTCCAGTGAACCACTCTTTTGATCGGATCAAAACAATTCGGGCCAGCCTGGAGGATGTTGCCGGGTTCGGACGCGCCCTGTGGACAACCGCCCCGAGGCACCGTCGGGTCGCTAGCGTCGTCGACATGAGCACCGCCGCCACGACCTCGTCGTCGACCGCGCCCGTCGTCCCCCCGGGGCGCGACCTGGTGGTCGACCTCGCCCGCGTCTTCTGCGTCCTGCTGGTCGTCGCCATCCACGTGATGATGGTCGGGGTCGCCGTCGACGCGACGGGTGCCGTCGTCGCGAACCGACCCCTGCAAGAACAGTCGTGGTTCCCCCTCTCGACGTGGGCCGGGCAGATCATGCCGCTCTTCTTCGTGGTCGGCGGCTTCGCCAGCGCCACGGCCTGGGCCGGCGCGCGTCGCCGCGGTGCCGATGCCGGTGACTTCGTCCGGGGCCGCCTGCTGCGACTCGCCCGCCCGGCGAGCGCGGTCTTCGCCGTCCTCGCGATCGCCCTCGCCGTCGCGACCCTGCTCGGCGTCGATCCCGACCTGCTCGACGTCGTGGCGACCGGCGTGGGCTCGCCGTTCTGGTTCCTCGCCGCCTACGGCATCACGCAGGTGCTCGTGCCGGTCATGGCGCGGTTGCACGCCACCCGGCCCTGGGCGACCCTGTTCGTCCTGGTCGTCGCCGCCGTCCTGGTCGACTCGGTGCGGTACGGCACCGGCGTCACGGCCGTCGGCCTCCTCAACCTCGCCTTCGTGTGGCTGTTCGTGCAGCAGCTCGGCTTCGCCTACGCCGACGGGCTGTTCCGCCGGACCCCTCGGGTCGTCCTGCTCGTCGTCGCCGTCGTGGCCTACGCCGCCCTGGTCCCGCTGACCGCGGCCGGGCCGTGGTCCGACGACATGTTGAGCAACCTCAACCCGCCGACGGTACCGCTCATGGTGCTCGGGGTGGCCCAGATCTGCGTCCTCTCGCTCGTGCACCCCGCCCTGTCCCGTCTCATGTCCACGTCGCCGGCCCGCGCCGTCGTCTTCGCGATCGGCAGCCGCGGCATGACGATCTACCTCTGGCACCTCCCGCTGCTGATCGCCTTGCTGGGCGTCCTCCTGGCCGTGGGCGGTCCTCTGCCCGAGCCCTCGACCGCCGCCTGGTGGTGGACCCGCCTGCCGATCTGGGCCCTCGTCATCGGGCTGACGTGCCTCGTGTCGCTGGCGACCGCGCGGTTCGAGCTGCCGCCGCGAGCGCTCCCCGAGGGCCGACGCCGCGCCTCCTGGTGGCTGATCGGCGTGGCGGCCGTCCTCGCCGTCGGCCCACCGTTCGACGTGATGCAAGAGGGCCTCGACCTGCGCAACGCGATCGCGGGGGCGATCTGCCTGCCCCTGGCGATCTGGCTGCTCGGTCGTTCACGGCCCGCCGTCGGCCCGGGGTCCGCACCGCAGTCCGCTCAGGCCGGTGCCGTCAGGCCGTCGGACGCGGCCCGGTGAGGGAGACGCCCGGCCGACGGGGGGTTCGGCCGGGCGTCCGGCGGTCTCGGGGCGGATCAGGAACCCGTCGACCGGAAGCGGAACAGAAGGCCCGATCACGAGGCCCGTGTCCTGTCCGCTGAGATCACTGTGCGGCCCGAATCCATGATCCCGCTGACAAGAGCCTCGCATTCCGCTGACGATCACCGCGACGGCCCCGTCCGTCCCTGACGACGGCACCACCAGGAGGCGCGCGCGGCTGCCGTAGACTCGTCGCGTCCACCCGTTGACGCCTCTGCAGGAGTAAACCAGTGCCCACAATCGTCGTCGAGGTCATGCCCAAGGCTGAACTGCTCGACCCCCAGGGCAAGGCCGTCGCCGGTGCCCTCTCCCGTCTCGGCAAGGGGGCGTTCACCGACGTCCGCATCGGCAAGCGGTTCGAGGTCACGGTCGAGGGCGAGGTGACCGACGCCGTCCTCGCCGACGTCCGCGAGCTCGCCGACGACATGTTCTCGAACTCGGTCATCGAAGACGTCGTCTCGATCACCGTCGCCGACGCTCCCGCCGCGCTCTGATGCGCGTCGGCGTCGTCACCTTCCCCGGCTCCCTCGACGACCGTGACGCGCAGCGCGCGGTCCGACTCGCGGGCGGCGAGCCCGTCGCGCTCTGGCACGGCGACCACGACCTGAAGGGCGTCGAGGCGATCATCCTGCCCGGCGGCTTCAGCTACGGGGACTACCTGCGTGCCGGGGCGATCGCGTCCTTCTCGCCCATCATGGCCGACGTCGTCGACGCCGCGAACGCGGGCATGCCCGTGCTCGGCATCTGCAACGGCTTCCAGATGCTCGCCGAGGCCCGCCTGATCCCGGGTGCGCACACCCGCAACGCGCACCAGCAGTTCATCCGCCGCGACCAGCGCCTCGTCGTCGAGAACGCCCGCACCGACTGGACGAACGGCTTCACCGAGGGGCAAGAGATCACCATCCCCCTCAAGAACGCCGACGGCCGCTTCATCGCCGACGCCGAGACCATCAAGCGCATCGAGGGCGAGGGGCAGGTCGCCTTCCGCTACGTCGGCGTCAACCCGAACGGGTCGATGGACGACATCGCCGGCGTCACCAATGCCCGGGGCAACGTCGTCGGCCTCATGCCGCACCCCGAGCACGCCGTCGAAGAGGGCTTCGGCCCCGACACCCCCGCCGCGATGTCGAGCGGCGTCGACGGCCTGACCTTCTTCACGTCCGTTCTCGAGAGGGCCCTCGCCAAGTGACCGACCAGACCGACCGCGCCCCGCACGACGCCGAGATGATCGACGTGCGTCCCGAGGGCCACGTGCCCGACACCGTGGCGAACGCCGCGGCGACGCCCGACCGCGAGCAGCCCTACGGAGCCCTGGGGCTCAAAGCCGACGAGTACGCGAAGATCCGCGAGATCCTCGGTCGTCGTCCGACCAGCGGCGAGCTCGCCATGTACTCGGTCATGTGGAGCGAGCACTGCTCGTACAAGTCGAGCAAGATCTACCTGCGCCAGTTCGGCCAGAGGGTCTCGCCCGCCATGAAGAAGAACCTCATGGTCGGCATGGGCGAGAACGCCGGCGTGGTCGACGTCGGGGGCGGCTGGGCCGTCACGTTCAAGGTCGAGTCGCACAACCACCCCAGCTACATCGAGCCGTTCCAGGGTGCCGCCACCGGCGTCGGCGGCATCGTCCGCGACATCATCTCGATGGGCGCCCGTCCCGTCGCGGTCATGGACCAGCTGCGCTTCGGCGACATCGACGCGCCCGACACGGCGCGCGTGGTCGACGGCGTCGTCGGCGGCATCAGCTTCTACGCCAACTGCCTCGGTCTGCCCAACATCGGTGGCGAGACCTACTTCGACGCGGTGTACCAGGGCAACCCCCTGGTCAACGCGTTGGCCGTGGGCGTCCTGCGCCACGAAGACCTCCACCTGGCCAACGCCCGGGGCGTCGGCAACAAGGTGGTCCTCTTCGGTGCCCGCACCGGTGGCGACGGCATCGGCGGCGCCTCCATCCTCGCCTCCGACACGTTCTCGTCCGGCGGGCCCACCAAACGTCCCGCCGTCCAGGTCGGCGACCCGTTCGCCGAGAAGGTGCTCATCGAGTGCTGCCTCGAGCTGTTCCGCGACGAGCTGGTCGAGGGCATCCAAGACCTCGGCGCGGCCGGCATCAGCTGTGCCACGTCCGAGCTCGCCTCGAACGGCGACGGCGGCATGTTCATCGAACTCGACAACGTCCTCCTGCGCGACCCGTCGCTCACGGCCGAAGAAATCCTGATGAGCGAGAGCCAGGAGCGCATGATGGCCGTCGTGCGTCCCGAGAAGCTCGACGCGTTCCTCGCCGTCGTGGCGAAGTGGGACGTCGAGACCAGCGTGCTCGGCGAGGTCACCGACACCGGCCGTCTCGTCATCAACTGGCACGGCGAAGAGATCGTCAACGTCGAGCCCCGCACGGTCGCCGTGGACGGCCCGGTGTACGAGCGCCCCGTCGCCTACCCGAGCTGGATCGACGCACTTCAGGCCGACAGCGCGTCGTCGCTGCCCCGCCCCACGGGCAACGCGGTGCTGCGCGAGCAGTTCCTCGAGCTGCTCGGCTCGCCCAACCTGGCCGACAAGAGCTGGGTCACCAACCAGTACGACACCTACGTGCTGGGCAACACCGCCCTCAGCTTCCCCGACGACGGGGGCATGATCCGCGTCGACGAAGAGACCGGTCTCGGCTTCGCGATCGCGACCGACGCCAACGGGCGCTACTGCCAGCTCGATCCCAAGCAGGGTGCGCGCCTCGCACTGGCCGAGGCGTACCGCAACGTCGCCGTGACCGGTGCCGTGCCCGCCGCGGTCACCGACTGCCTGAACTTCGGCAGCCCCGAAGATCCCGAGGTCATGTGGCAGTTCTCACAGGCCGTCGAGGGCCTGGCCGACGGGTGCCTCGAGCTCGAGATCCCGGTGACCGGTGGCAACGTGTCCTTCTACAACCAGACCGGCACGAGTCCCATCCACCCCACTCCCGTGGTGGGTGTCCTCGGCGTGATCGACGACGTCGCCAAGCGCATCCCGTCCGGCTGGCAGGACGAGGGCGACAACATCTACCTGCTCGGCACCACGGCGCTCGAGCTCGACGGGTCGGCCTGGGCCGGCGTCGTGCACGACCACCTCGGCGGCCGCCCGCCGACGGTCGACCTCGCGGCCGAGGCCCAGCTCGCGCAGCTGCTGCACGCCGGTGGCGACCAGTCGCTGATCGCGGCGGCCCACGACCTGAGCGACGGCGGCCTGGCGCAGGCGCTGGCCGAGGCCGTGCTGCGCTTCGGCGTCGGTGCCCGCGTATGGCTGGGCGAGGTGCTCGAGCGCGACGGCATCGACGTCGCCACGGCGCTCTTCAGCGAGTCGACCGGTCGCGTGATCGTCTCGGTGCCCCGCGAGGACGACGTCCGCTTCCGTGGCCTCTGCGAGGGCCGCGGCTACCCCGTGGCCCGCATCGGCGTGACCGACGGCGAGTCCGGGTCGCTCGAGGTGCAGGACGTCTTCACGGTGTCGATCGACGAGCTGCGCAGCACGCACCGCGGCACGCTGCCGGCCCGCTTCGGAGCCACGATCGGCGAGTAGCTTCTCTGCCTCCCCCGAACCGGGCGAGTCCGTCGGAACCGGTCGTCATCGGACGCCCGTTGCCACCGGACTCGCCCGTTTCCCTGTGCAGCGCACGTCTCGTGGCGTCGGTCCGACGGCAGCGGACGGGCCGTCGGATCGCGCGGGCGGTACGCGCCGACGGATTGTCGAGACCAACCCGAGCCGGCAACGGCACCCTGTCTGCGCCGATCCCGACCTGCGACTGCGTCGTGTCCGTGCCGAACCCGACAGAGCACGACGCAGGAGGCGCCCCGAGCGCCTCGAGGACGGTGTGTCGTTCGCTCGTGGTCGCGAACTGCACACGAGGTGCACCATCGCCGCACCGACAGCGACCAAGGCCGGCGAAGCGCGGGTCCGTCGGCGGGCGAAACGCGGGTCCGTCCGCGGGCGAAACGCGGGTCCGTCCGCGGGCGAAACGCGGGTCCGTCCGCGGGCGAAACGCGGGTCCGTCCGCGGGCGAAACGCGGGTCCGTCCGCGGGCGAAACGCGGCCCTCGTTCGGCTAAGGCGAACACGCCGCCGGAGGCCGCCGGAGGCGGCCGGACGAGCACGAACAGCAATGCCCCCGGACCGAAGGTCGGACCACCCTCGTTCGGCGAAGCCGAACACGCCGCCGGAGGCGGCCGGACGAGCACGAACAGCAATGCCCCCGGACCGAAAGTCAGGGGGCATGCATTGCTGGGGTACCTGGACTCGAACCAAGAACAACTGAACCAGAATCAGTCGTGTTGCCAATTACACCATACCCCAATGATGACGGCCGTAAGGTCTACATCACTGTCGGCCCATCACCTGGACCGACGTCTACTGTACAGCATCCGCCAGGTGTTCGAGGCCACCGATCAGGTCGCGGTTGATGACGGCGGCCACGCGGGCGCCGTCACCGGCGGCGACGATCAGTTGCTGAGGCCCGGGCGCCGTGCTCTCACCGGCCGCGTACAGCCCGGGCACCGAGGTCCGTCCGTGCCCGTCGACGATGAGCAACCCGTCGTCGTCCAGGTCGGCTCCCGTCGCGAAGACGTAGTCCAGCGCCGCCGACCACTCCGGGCGCACGAAGCCGCCGGCCCGAGGGACGACCGTGCCGTCCTCGAGCACGACCCCGCGCATGCCGTCGCGATCGCCGTCGATGCTCGTGACCCGGCGACGATCCACCGTGATGCCACGGGCTGCCAGCGCAGCCTCGTCCACCGAGGTCACGACATCCGAGCCGTGCGTGAACACGATGAGGTCGTCGGTCCACTGCGAGAGCAACAACGCACGGTCGACGAGGTCGGAGTGCTCGCCGATCAGGGCGAGCGGCTGGTCACGCTTGTCGTATCCGTCACACTCGATGCAGCTGTGGATGTACGTGCCGTAGAAAGCCCGGAGCTGGGCGATCTCGGGTAGGGTCTCGCTCAACCCCGTCGTCACCAGCACGGCCCCCGCGACCGCGGACGACTGCTGCCCGCGGAACTCGCACGAGATCTCGAACCCGCCGTCGATCGGAGCCACGTTCGTCGCCAGCGTCTGTCGGTGCTCGGCCCCCTCGTAGCCCAGGAACTCGTCGCGCCCGAGCTTGCGCAGCTCGAGCGGCGAGATGCCGTCCCGCGTGAGGTACCCGTGCGAGAGCAACGTGGCGGAGTTGCGCGGCCGGTTGCTGTCGATGAGCAGGACGCGTCGACGGGCGCGGACGAGATTGAGCGCAGCACTCAGCCCCGCGGGCCCTCCCCCGATGACCGCGACGTCGTAGTGCTCGGTCATGAGCGCTCGGCGAGGGCGGCGAGTCGGGCGAGGGTCGACTCGCGGCCGAGAATCTCCATCGACTCGAACAGCGGCGGGCTCACCCGCCGCCCGGACAGCGCCACGCGCAGCGGCCCGTAGGCCACGCGGGGCTTGAGGCCCAGGTCGTCGACGAGAGCCGCCTTGAGGGCTGCTTGGATCGGCTCGTGCGTCCAGTCCGACACGCCCTCGAGGGCGGCCGAGGAGGCGCGCAGCACCTCGCCGGACCGCTCACCCAGCGAGGCCAGTGCGTCGTCTTCGTGGACGAGGTCGTCGTCGGCGACGAACAGGAACCCGAGCATGCCCCGAGCCTCGGACAGGAGGGTCATGCGCTCCTGGACGAGAGGCGCAGCCTGCGCCAGCACGGCACGCTCGGCGTCCGTCGGGGGCACGCTGACGATCCCGTCAAGGTAGGGCAGCAGTCGTTCCGTGAAGTCCTCGACCGGGAGGAGACGAATGTGGTCGCCGTTGATCGACTCGGCCTTCTTGACGTCGAACCGTGCCGGGTTCGGATTCACGTCGACGACGTCGAACGCCGTGACCATCTCGTCGATCGAGAACACGTCCCGATCGTGCGTCAACGACCACCCCAAGAGGGCGAGGTAGTTGACGAGGCCTTCGGGGATGAACCCCCGGTCGCGGTGGTGGAACAGGTTCGATTCGGGGTCGCGCTTCGAGAGCTTCTTGTTGCCGTCACCCATGACGTAGGGCAAGTGGCCGAACCGAGGGACGCAGGTCGTGATGCCCAGCTCGACCAGCGCCTCGTAGAGCGCGATCTGCCGCGGCGTCGACGAGAGAAGGTCTTCACCTCGCAGGACGTGCGTGATGCCCATGAGGGCGTCGTCCAGCGGGTTAACGAACGTGTAGAGAGGCACGCCGTTGGGTCGGACGACGACGAAGTCGCTGAAGGAGCCCGCTGGGAAGGTGATCTCACCGCGCACGAGGTCGTCGAAGCTGAGGTCGCGATCAGGCACGCGCAGGCGGAGAGCCGGCTGACGCCCTTCAGCCCGGAACGCGGCCCGCTGCTCGTCGCTGAGCTCTCGCTCGAAGTTGTCGTAGCCCTGTTTGGGGTCACGGCCGTTCGCGATGTTGCGCGCCTCGATCTCTTCGCCCGTGGCGAAGCTCTCGTAGAGCAGGCCACGCTCGAGAAGTTGATCGATGACGCCGCGATAGATGTCGTGGCGCTGTGACTGCCGGTACGGACCATGAGGCCCGCCGGCGTCGACTCCCTCGTCCCAATCGATCTTCAGCCAGCGCAGACCGTCGAGGATCTGCTCGTAGCTCTCCTCGCTGTCTCGGGCAGCGTCGGTGTCTTCGATGCGGAACACGAGCTTGCCGCCTGTGTGCCGGGCGTACGCCCAGTTGAAGAGGGCGGTGCGGATGAGGCCGACATGCGGCGTTCCGGTGGGCGAGGGGCAGAACCGCACGCGCACGTCGGCGCCGGTGGCGGTGGAGAAGGGAGCAGACATCGGTGTCGATCTTACCGGGGTCGTCCAGCTGGTCAGCGTTAAACGCAGAAAGGCCCCTTCCGAAGAAGGGGCCTTTCTGGTGTTGCACGTGCTCTTCGCACTAAAAGGAGTCCGGCGGTGTCCTACTCTCCCACAAGGTCCCCCTTGCAGTACCATCGGCGCTGAGAGTCTTAGCTTCCGGGTTCGGAATGTGACCGGGCGTTTCCCTCTCGCTATGGCCGCCGAAA
>NZ_LHOZ01000084.1:0-21424 GCF_001297205.1 Frigoribacterium sp. RIT-PI-h
TGCCCACCCACCCCGACGGTGAAGAACCACGTTCCGTGCCATGAACCACGAACGTTCGTGGTTCATGGCACGGAACGTGGTTCTTCACCGTCGGGGTGGGTGGGCAGACGGAAGGCTGGCGGGGGGGTCCAGGCGCAGGAGGCGCGGTGCCCGTCAGGCGCGGGCGGCGCGCCTCTCAGCGATGCGCTTCTCGGGGTCGGGCGCGGCCTCGGCGAGCTGCTGCGTGTACGGGTGCTGCGGGTTCAGGATGACGTCGTCGGGTGCCCCGTGCTCGACCACCTGCCCCTTGTAGAGCACGAGGATCTCGTCCGAGAAGTGGCGGGCCGTCGCCAGGTCGTGCGTGATGTAGAGCACACCCAGGTCCTCCTGCCGCTGCAGCTCGGCCAGCAGGTTCAGCACCCCGAGCCGGATCGACACGTCGAGCATCGAGACCGGCTCGTCCGCGATCAGGATGCGCGGCTCGGGCGCCAGGGCCCGGGCGATCGCCACGCGCTGCCGCTGACCGCCCGACAACTCGTGCGGTCGACGAGCGGCCACGTCGGCAGCCGGGCCGAGCCGCACGCGTCCGAGCAGCCCACGCACCTTCTGATCGACCGTCGCGCGGGTCGCCTTCCCGTGCAACAGCAGCGGCCGTGCCAGGTGGTGCCCGATCGAGTGGAACGGGTTGAGCGACGCGAACGGGTCCTGGAACACCATCTGCACGTCACTGCGGTAGCGCCGCAGGGCCTCGCCGTGTCGGGGCGCGACGGCGCCGTCGAGCACGATCGACCCGCTCGTCGGCCGTTCGAGCTGCAGCAGCATCTTGGCGATGGTCGACTTGCCGCTGCCGCTCTCCCCGACCAGGGCGACCGTCTTGCCGGCCTCGAGCGTGAAGCTGACGTCGTTCACCGCACGGAGGCGACCTTTCTCACCCCGGCCCCCGCGCACCCGGTAGTCCTTGACGACGTTGCGGAACTCGAGCGTGCTCACGCCGCGCCTCCTGTGCTCGTGGCGACGGACGTCGCCTGCTCGTGCCCCGAGGAGGCGCGGGTCGCGTCGTCCCCGGCCGTCTCGTCGACCCCGCTGCGGATGAATGCCCCGCGGTCGCCGGTCAGGCTCGGGAACGACCCGAGCAGCTTCTTCGTGTACTCGTGCTGCGGGTTCGTGTAGAGCTCGGTGGACTCGCCGATCTCGACGATCTCGCCCGCGCGCATCACCGCGATCCGGTCGCTGATCTCGAGCAGCAGCGGCAGGTCGTGCGTGATGAAGATCACCGCGAAGCCGAGCTCGTCGCGCAGCCGTTTGATCTCGCGCAGGATCTCGCGCTGCACGACGACGTCGAGGGCGGTCGTCGGCTCGTCCATGATCATCATCTGCGGGCCGAGGGCGAGCGCCATCGCGATCATGACGCGCTGGCGCATGCCGCCCGACAGCTCGTGCGGATACGACTTGAGGCGGCTGCGGTCGACCCCGACGGTCTCGAGCAGCTTGCCCGCCCGCTCGACCCGGTCGGCCTTCTTCCAGTACGGGCGGTGCGTCTTGAACACGTCTTCCAGCTGCGCCTGGATGGTCGTGACCGGGTTGAGCGCGTTCATCGCCCCCTGGAACACCATCGACAGCTTGTCCCAGCGGAACGCCCGCAACGCCTTGTCGTCGAGCTCGGGCAGCAGGATGTCGGCCCCCTCGGCGTCGTGGAAGACCACGCGCCCGCCGGTGATGCCGGCCGGCGGCTTGAGCAGCCGGTTGATGCCGTAGGCGAGCGTCGTCTTGCCGCAGCCCGACTCCCCCGCCAGGCCCAGGATCTCGCCGCGCGCCAGCTCGAAGCTGACGTTCTTGACGGCGTGCACCGGGTGCTCGACGGCGTAGTCGACGCTGAAGTCCTCGACGGTCAGGACGGTGCTCATGCGGTGGCCCCCTCGGTGGTGCCGGCGGCGGCCTCGGCCCGCGCCAGTCGCTTGCGGTCGGCCCGGCTGACGCCGGCCCGGGTCTGGTCGCGCAGCTTCGGGTTGATGATCTCGTCGATGGCGAAGTTCATCAGCGACAGCGCGCAGCCGAGCAGGGCGATCATCAGGCCCGGCGGCACGAACCACCACCACGCGCCGAGTCGCAGCGCGAGTCCGTTCTGGGCGAAGTACAGCATCGAGCCCCAGGTGAACTGCCCCGAGACGCCCAGCCCGAGGAACGACAGGCCCGCCTCGGCGAGGATCGCGAAGATCACCGCGAACAGGAACTGGCTCGCCAGCACCGGCAGCACGTTGGGCAGGATCTCGACGGCGACGATGCGCCAGGTCTTCTCACCCGACACCCGCGACGCCGCGACATAGTCCCGCGACCGCAGGCTCAGGGTGATGGCGCGCAGCACCCGGGCACTGGCCGCCCAGCTCGTGATGACGATCACGAAGGCGATCACCACGAGCCCCTTCTGCGGCACGTAGCTCGACACGATGATCGCGAGCGGCAGGCCGGGGATCACCAGCACGACGTTCGAGAACAGCGAGAACGCCTCGTCGACGAACCCGCCGACGTAGGTGCCGATCACGCCGAAGACGATGGCGAGCGCCATCGCGACGACGCCGACCAGCACCCCGATCAGCAGTGAGCCGCGGGTGGCGTAGGCGAGCTGGGCGAAGACGTCCTGCCCGGTCTGCGTGGTGCCGAGCAGGTGGTCGCCGCTCGGCCCGCTGAGCCCGACGTCGCTGATCGCCTGCGGGTTCTGCACGACGAACGGGAAGATCAGGCCGAAGAGGGCGATGGCGGCGATCATGCCCGCGCCCACCCAGAGCTTGGGCGTGACGTGCGGGAAGACCCGTTTCAGGCCCTTGCGGCCGGTTCCCGCGCCGCTGTCGCCGGTGGGCGAGTTCGGGTCGGCGAGCTGGCCGAGGTCGATCGTGGACATGCTCGTCGTCCTAACGCTTGGCGCGCGTGCGCGGGTCGATGAAGCCGTACATCAGGTCGACGATGAAGTTCGTCCCCAGCACGGCGAGGGTGATGACCAGGAAGATGCCCTGCATCAGCGCGTAGTCGTTGTTCTGCGTCGCCGTGAACAGCGCGTTGCCGATGCCCGGGTACGAGAACACCTGCTCGGTGACGATCGACCCCGAGACGACGAACCCGAGCGAGATCGCGAAACCCGCGAACTGCGGCAGCACGGCGTTGCGGGCCGCGTACGACTGGCGGATGCGCATCGGCGACAGGCCCTTGGCCTCGGCCGTGACGATGTAGTCCTCGCTGAGGGTCGACACCATCATGTTGCGCATGCCGAGCAGCCAGCCGCCGACCGACGAGATGATGATCGTCAGCGCCGGCAGCGTGCCGTAGAGCACCGCGCTCTGGACGAACGTCCAGTTGAGGCCCGGCGTCGCCTCGTACACGTTGTAGCCGCCCGACAGCGGGAACACCCGCAAGATGCTGCCGAACACGTACAACAGGATGAGCGCGAGCCAGAAGTACGGCACCGCCTGGAACATCGTCGTCACCGGGATGACGTTGTCGAGCACCGAGCCGCGCTTCCACCCGGCGAGGGTGCCGAGGCCCACCCCGAAGACGAACGACAAGATCGTCGCGATGCCGATCAGGGCGATCGTCCACGGGATGGCCTGGCCGATGATGCTCGACACCCCGGCCGGGAAGTACGACACCGAGATGCCGAGGTCCCCCCGGGCCAGGTTGCCGAGGTACTGCACGTACTGCGAGAACAGCGGTTCGTCCGAGTCGGAACCCAGCAGGAGGCGCAGGCTGGTCACGGTCGCCTCGCTGACCGGGCCCTTCTGCTGCATCTTGGCCAGCAGGATGTCCACCGGGTCACCGGGCAGCAGCCGAGGGATGAAGAAGTTCAGCGTCAGGGCCGCGAACAACGCGACCGCGTAGAAGCCGACCTTCTGCGCGACGTACCTCACCCGCGCCTCCTGACCTTCCGGGTTCCGACCACGATCACTTGAGCTTCAGGTTCAGGACGGTCTGGGCGTTGTCCCAGGTCTTCCACGTCGCCGGGAAGTTCTCGGTGTCGTCGTCGCCGGTCGGCCAGCCGGTGACCTTCGCACTGTTGAACTCGGTCAGCGTCGACTGCAGCAGCACGGGGATGTACGGCATGTCCTTCACGATCTCCTTCTGGATCGTGAAGTACTGCTCGGTCTTCGCCGCGACGTCGTCGGTCTGCTCGGCCGCGACGATCGCGGCGTCGACGGTCGGGTTCGAGTACCGGGCGAAGTTGTTGATCGCCTGCTCGCCCACCGGCGAGGTCGTCGTCGAGTCGAAGTTGCCGTTGTAGATGTAGTAGGGGTCGGTCGAGGGACCTTGGCCGAGCGAGTCCATCGTCAGCTGGAACTGGCCGTTGTTGCGGGCGGCGACCCACTCGTTGTACGACTTGGCGCTCTGCGTGATCTCGATGCCGACCGCGCGCAGCTGCTCGGCCATGGCGTCGATCGCCGCGATGTAGTCCGAGTAGCCCGTGACGACCTGGATCTCGAGCTGCAGCTTCTGCCCGTCCTTGGCGTAGATGCCGTCGGAGCCCTTGGCGTAGCCGGCCGCCTGCAGCAGCGCGTCCGCGCCCTCGGTGTCGGCCGTCATCGGCGTCTCCTTCTCGACGTCGGGGCTGATGTAGTCGTCGTCACGCCCGAGGGTCATGAAGGTCGGCGAGATCTGCTTGTTCGTGCCCGAGAAGGCGAGGTCGTTGAGCTGGTCGCGGTTCATCGCCTTGTAGATCGCCTGGCGCACGGCGGGGTCGGTCTGCGGGCCCGTGCAGCCGAGGTCGGCGTTCGAGCAGGTCATCAGCGTGATCTGCTGCAGCGGGGTCGCGACGTAGCTGACGTCGGGGTTGCTGCCGAGCACCTTGTCGGCCTCGGGGATGAAGATGCTCGACCAGTCGAGGTCGCCGCCGACGATCGCGTCGGTCGCCGAAGTGTTGTTCGCCAGGGCGATGTAGCGGATGCTCTTGACCTCGGGCTTGCCCGACTGCCAGTAGTTCGGGTTCGCCTTGTAGACGTAGCTCTGCGGGGTGAAGGTGTCGAGCATGTACGGGCCGGTGCCGATCGGCTTCTCGACCGGGTCGGTCGCGATGTCCGACAGTTTCGAGAAGACGTGCTCGGGCACGATGGCGGCCTGGCCGAGGATGTCGGGGCCCTTGACGAACGACGTCGAGTCGAACGAGAACACGACGGTGTCGTCGTCGGTCGCCTCGACGGTGCCCTCGAAGCCGACGCGGTTCAGCTCGGGCTTGTCGAGCATCGTCTGGAACGTGTACGCGACGTCGTCGGCCGTGAAGTCCTCGCCGTCACTCCACTGCACGCCGGTGCGCAGGTCGACCGTCAGCTCGGTGCCGTCCGCGTTCCACTCGTACTCCTCACCCAGCATCGGCTTGGGATCGGAGCCGGTGAGCACGTTGTAGTAGAAGAGCTGCTCGTAGAGCAGGCCCTGCGACGTGCTGTCGGCCGTGGCCGAGAACGGGTTGAAGTTGGCCGTCAGGTCACCCGATGGTCCCGTGTTGGCGGTGATGCCGCCTTCGTCGCCGCCGCTCGAGGCGGTGCAGCCGGTGAGCGCGAGGCCCGCGGCGGTCGCGAGTGCGATCGCACCGAACCCGGCCCGTCGGCGGTTGGTCATGGAAAGAGGCATCGTCGACCCTTCGTCGTGCCAGGCGTCGTCGCCTGGTCCCGGGGTCTTTCTTAGACGACTTACGTAAGCGAGTCAAGAAAGTCGTGAGGCCGTGTCGGGATCGTGACCCGCGCCTCCTCGTGCACCGCACCGCACCGCGTTTCGTGCACGGCACCCCGAGGAGACGCGGCGCGCTGCACGAAACCCGGTGCGACGGAGTGCGGACCCGCCCGGGCCGCCGACCCGGGGAGGCGCGGGCCGGGTCCGGGCACCGCTGTGGGGTCAGCGCGAGATGGCGCGCTGCACGACGAGGGCGGCCGCACCGATCGCGGCCGCGTCGCGCGGGTCCGTCGAGACCTCGACCCGGGTGGTGTGCACGCCTCGCGAGAACGCCCTGCGGGCCAGGGCCTCGACGGCCGCGCGGGCGTAGATCGAGCCGGCCACGGCGACCCCGGGGCCGCTCAACACGACGCGGTCGAGGTCGAGCAGGTTGGCGAGCGTGACGACGCCCGCGGCGAGTTGATCGGCCGCCCGGGTGACCAGGGCGTCGGCCGCGACGTGGCCGGCGATCGCCGCGCGGGCGAGCAGGTCGAAGTCCCGCGCGACGCCGCCCGGAGCCCAGGTGAGGCCGAGGTCGTCGAACGTGGCCGCGTCACGGTGCGCCCGGGCGACGACGGCCCCCGGCGACGCGGCGAGCTCGAGGCAGCCGCGGTTGCCGCAGTAACAGGGCTCACCGTCGAGGTCGATCGAGACGTGGCCGAGCTCGCCGGCGCCCGAACTCGCGCCGCGGTGCAGGGCCCCGTCGAGCACGATGCCCGAACCCACGCCCGTGCCGAGGTACACGCAGGCGAAGGTCTCGGAGCGCGGCACCTGGCGGCTCCAGAACTCGCCGAGCGCCGCCGCCGCCGCGTCGTTGTCGACGATCACGGGCAGACCGAGGCGCAGGGCGAGCGCGGCGTGCAGCCCGGCGTGGAGAGCGCTCTCGGTGGAGCGCGGGCCCGTGCGGACACCATGCGCGAGGGTCGCCCGCGGTCCGACGACGGCCAGGCCGGCCACCGCGCCGCTCGCGAGGCCGAGGCTGCCGACGACGTCGTGGAAGCCGTCCACGATGCGGACCGCGGCCGCCGTGACGTCGTCGGACGCGGCCTGCCCGGCGCCGACCGGCAGGCGGCCGACGACTCCACCGCGCATGTCGGTGACGACGTAGGTGAGCGAGTCCGCGCCGATCTGCACGCCCATTCCGTAGACGGCCCGCGGGTTGATCTCGACCATCGTGCGGGGCTTGCCGCCGGTCGACGCCGCCCGACCGGTCTCGCGGACGAGCCCCTCGTCGAGCAGCCGCCGGACGATCGTCGAGATCGACGCCTGCGTCAACCCGCTGGCCTGGGCGAGCTCGACGCGGCTGATCGGGCCCGACGACCGCACGAGGTCGACGACGAGCTCGCGGCTCGTCTGCGCCTGCGCCTGCGCCTGCGGCTGCGGCTGCGGCTGCGCCTGGGTGGCGGGCAGGGTCGGGGCCTGAGCTCGGGTCTGCGGAAGGGGCGGGGCAGAGTCGCGGGTCACCACGGGCGTCGCTCCGACCTGTCGGGGGCTGTAGGTTCGGGCGCATGACCGACTCGATCGTCGACACCCGGGTGGCCCCTGCCGGGCCGGGCGACCGCCGTCGCGTCGGTCTCGCCCTCGTCCGCCCCGGCGAGATCTTGGGGGCGGAGCCGTTCTACCACGAACTGATCGCCGGCATCGAACGGGTGCTGCGCCCCCGGGGCCACACCCTGTTGCTGCAGGCCCTCGCCGACCGCGACGCCGAACTGGCGGCCTACCGGCGGTGGGCGACCCCGGGCGACTTCGGCGCGGTGGTGCTCGTCGACCTCACCCACGGCGACCCCCCCCCCCCTCTGCTGCGCGGGCTCGGGCTGCCCGCGGTGGTCCTCGGCGCCCCCGCGCTCTCGGGCGGCCTGCCCGCCGTCTGGACCGGAGACGGCGTCGCCATGCGCGACACGGTCGCTGCGCTCGTCGCGGACGGGCACCGTCGGCTGGCGCACGTGTCGGGCCCGACGGCGCTGCTGCACACGCAGGTGAGGCAGGAGGCGCTGGTCGCCGCGAGTCGCGCCTCCTCGTCCGTCGTCGAGACGATCGAGGGCGACTACTCGTGGGACGCCGGCGCGGCCGCCCTCTCGCGTCTGCTCTCGGGGCCGACGCCACCGACGGCCGTCGTCTTCGACAACGACCAGATGGCGCTCGGCGGCCTCGCCGCGGCGCAGCGCCTCGGGGTCGGGGTGCCGACGCAGCTGACGCTCGTCGCCTGGGACGACTCGTCGCAGTGCCAGTTGTCGACACCGTCACTGTCGGCGGTCAGCCACGACGTGCAGCGCATCGGCGAGGTGGCCGCCGGCATGCTGCTCGCCGTGCTGGCGGGCGAAGATGTGGCGTCGGTGGAGGCGCCGCCCGCGTCCCTGGTGCGGCGAGGGTCGTCGGGGCCGGCACCGGCCTGACCCCACCCCCATCCGGGTGATTCGAGGGTGACTCGACAATCATCCTTCGCATTCCGGACAGATCGGTGGGGTTCTCTCAGCTTCCGGATAGGTTCGACGAGCACGGGGAACCCGATCCGTGCTGCGTGTCTCACCCGGCACTGGGCCGTGGGCGGACAAGCGATGACGCTTGCACCACCGATCAAGAAAGCACTCACCACGTGATCACCAAGTTCTCTTGGCGCCGTGCGGTGGCCGTCCCGGCCGTCGTCACTCTCGCCCTCGGAGGGGCCCTCCTCTCGACCACCGCCGCACAGGCCGCCCAGGGCGACCTGCTCGTCTCGAGCCCGGCCACCGGCACCACCACGGACAGCCGCACCGTCACCGTCACCGGCAGCGCCACCCCCGGAGCAGCCATCGAGGTCTTCACCGACGCGACGGAGACCACCTCCCTCGGCACGGCCGTCACCGACGCCACGTCCGGCGCCTACACCGCGGCGCTGACGCCCTACGCCGACGACGCGACTCCCGAGCAGTCCGTGTTCGTCGTCGAGTCGTTCCCCGACGAAGCGGACGAGACCGCGGCCGTCGACTTCTTCCTGCCCAACCTCGACGTGACGAGCCCCGAGCCCGGAGCCACGAGCGCGTCCCGCACGGTCGAGGTGACCGGCACCGGCATCCCGACCGCCACGGTCAACCTGTCCCCGTCCGTCGGCGACGCCGTCATCGGCCAGATCCGCGTCGGCGCCGACCCCCCCCGGACCGGGTCGGCCACCCGCCCGGCCGATGCCACCCCGGAGCAGACCATCACGGTCGACCCGGTCCTCGGCGGCAGCGGCCGCGGCCAGGTCGTCCTGCCGGTGGTCCTCCCCGCCGTCGTGACGCCCCCGACCACGCCGGTCACCCTGCCGGCTCCTGTCATCACCGCGCCCACCCAGGGCTCGACCGTCACCGGCACCGAGGTCACCTTCGAGGGCACCGGCACCCCCGGCGCCGACATCGGACTCCTCGTCGCCCCGACGCCTGCCGACGACGTGAGCACCTTGGCCGACGACCCCGCCGCGCGCATCATCGTCGACCAGAACGGCGACTGGGACGTCACCCTGGCCCTCCAGCCCGGCACCTACAGCGCCGTCGCCTTCCAGGCCCTGGTCGACGACGCCGGCCAGCCCGTCGTCGACGAGAACGGCCTCCCCGTCCTCTCTGACGACTCGACCCCCGTCGACTTCACCCTCGAGGCCGCAGCCGTCGCTCCCTTCGCGGCACCGGTCGTCACCTCGCCCGCCGCCGGCCAGGCCGTCGTCGGCTCGACGCTGACCGTCACCGGCACCGGCACCCCCGGCGCCCGCGTCGCCTTCGTGCTCTACGCGCAGGGTGGCCAGCCCGCCTCGTCGGGCCCGTTCGAGGAGGCCCAGGCCGAGAGCACCATCGTGGTCGACGCCGCCGGCAACTGGACCTCGACGGTCACGGGCGTCCGCCCCGGCGCCTACACGATCGCGCCGTTCTCGTTCGCGCTGAACGCCGCGGGCGAGGCCACGGCCGTCGCCCTCGGTGTCCCGGTCGACTTCACCGTCGTCGCCGCCGTCGTGCCCGCCGCCGCCCCGACGACGCCCACGGGTCTCGCCTACACGGGTTCGGAAGGCACCGAGACGGCCGCCGGCATCGGCGCGGCCGCGCTGCTCGCCGGTGCGCTGCTGCTGATCGCGGCTCGTCGCCGCGCGAAGCTCGCCGTCGCCGAGACGCCCGCCGAGTAATCACCCGCACCACGAGGACGGCCCCCGGCACTGCTTCGGCAGTGAGGGGGGCCGTTCCGCGCCGGTGGCGGCCCCCCCGCCACTTCGTCGGGAGTGTCGCCCCGCCGAATGAGCGTCGCACCGTCGATTGCGGCGGTGCGATGCTCATTCGGCGGTGCGACACCGCGCGGGAAGCGCGGGCCGAGCAGGCAGCGCCCGCCGCGGACGCACGAACGCCCCCACCTGTTCAGGCGGGGGCGGTCGTGGTCGAGAGGGGGTGACGACGACCAGTGGTGGAGATGGGGGGAATTGAACCCCCGTCCATCGCTGAGATTGCACGCATTCTACGGGCGTAGCCAGATGAGGCGTTCTACTCGGCTCCGACCTTTGTTACTGGCTTCTAGGTCGACGAGCCCAGCCCGAGTTCGAGTCCCGTGTGACCCCCAGGCGTAGTCACACAGCAAGCCATCTAAATGACGTCAGGATCTGGTTAGAAGGCGGTCACCAGACTGACGGACTCCATGTGGCTCTACTGCTTACGCAGCGAGAGCGAAGTCAGTGCGCTTGTTATTGGCACTTATTGTTTTCCAGAGATCGTTTACGAGATAACCCTGGATCCTCGGCCCGCTTCTCGTTCGCACACAGGCGATGTCGAAACCGATCATCCCCATGAGGGGGCCGTCGTCACACGCTCTTGAATTACCAACGCACGTTTCCATGCGGCCCATCAGTCTACGTCGTCGGGGGCGTTCGCGCCACCGCTGCCCGGCCCCGATGTGGACCCGGCGAGCACCGTGGATACCGGCTCACTCCCCCAGGTGCTTGCGAGCCGCCATGGCCGACTGCGCCTCGCGCGTCGCCGTGCGCTCGCGCAGGGTCTGCCGCTTGTCGTACTCGCGCTTGCCCTTCGCGAGGGCGATCTCGACCTTTGCCCGACCATCGCTGAAGTAGATCTTCAGCGGCACGACCGTGAAGCCGCCCTCTTTGGTCTTCTGCCCGATCTTGTCGATCTCGTGGCGGTGCAGCAGCAGCTTGCGCTTGCGTCGGGGCGCGTGGTTGTTCCAGGTGCCCTCGGTGTACTCGGGGATGTGCACCGCGTCGAGCCACGCCTCGCCGGCATCGACGAAGGCGTACCCGTCGACCAGCGACGCCCGGCCCTGCCGCAGCGACTTGACCTCGGTGCCGCTCAGGACGATGCCCGCCTCGTAGGTGGTGTCGATCGTGTAGTCGTGGCGCGCGCGGCGGTTCGTGGCCACGACCTTCTCACCGCGTTCTTTCGCCACGCTGGCCTCCTGGTCGCTCGGGTGGGGGTGCTGCCGACAGGCAGCCGTTCAGTATACAGCGAAGGAGGCGCGGTGCCCGACTGACGGGCACCGCGCCTCCTCCACGTGGCCGACTTCTAGACCTTGAGGTAGCGCCTGATGGCGACGTTCGCGCTGAGCGCCGCGAGCAGGATGCCGACGACGATGACGATCGGCACGACGAGCGCGGCATCGCGCAGGCCGATGAACGGCGTGCCCTGGAACGTCACCGCGAGGTAGCCCTTCACGAAGAAGTTCACGATCGCGATGATCGCCCCGCCCGCCAGCAGCGATCCCACGAGGGCCGCGATCACCCCCTCGAGGATGAACGGCGTCTGGATGAACCGGTTGGACGCACCGACCAGTCGCATGATGCCGAGTTCTCGTCGCCGACTGAACGCGCTCAACCGGATGGTGGTGGCGATCAGCAGCACGGCCGCGATGAGCATGAGCGAGGCGATGCCGATGGCCGTGTAGCTCGCCGCGTTCAGCACCGCGAAGATCGGATCGAGGTACCCGCGCTGGTCGACCACGCTCTGGACACCGGCCAGGCTCGACAGGCTCTCGGTGAGGACGTCGGACTGCGTGGGGTCCTTCAGGTTCACCCAGAAGGTCTCGTTGAGGTAGGCGGGTTGCACGAACTCGGTCGCGGGGCTGTCGGCGAACTGCTGCTTGAAGCGGTCGTAGGCCTGGGTCTGGTCCTCGAAGTAGAACTTGTCGACGTAGGGAGTCAGCACGTCGCTGTCGAGCTGGGCGCGGACGCCGTCGATCTGGTCCTTCGTCGCCATCGCCCCGGTGCAGTTGCCGGTCGTGTCGGTGTCGGTGCAGAGGTAGACGGCGACCTGGGCCTTGTCGTACCAGTAGCCCTTCATCTGCGTGATCTGCATCTGCAGGAGGGCCGCGGTGCCGACGAACGTCAGCGAGATGAACGTGACGAGCACGACCGAGACGACCATCGAGGCGTTGCGACGGAGGCCGCTGCCGACCTCGCTCATGACGAGTCCGAGTCTCATGCGTCGGCTCCTCTCGTGCTGAGGTCCTCGACCCCGATGGCCTGGATGGGCACCGCCTGCGTCTGGTAGCCGCCGTGGCGCTCGTCGCGGAGGATGTTGCCCGCGCTGAGCTCGATCACCCGGCGCTGCATCTGGTCGACGATGCCGGCGTCGTGCGTGGCCATGATGACCGTCGTGCCGCCGGCGTTGATGCGCTCGAGCAGGGTCATGATGCCGGCGCTCGTCGAGGGGTCGAGGTTTCCGGTGGGCTCGTCGGCCAGCAGGATCGCCGGCTTGTTGACGATCGCCCGGGCGATCGCGACGCGCTGCTGCTCGCCGCCGGAGAGCTCGTGCGGCAGGCGGTGCTGCTTGCCGACCAGGCCGACCATCTTGAGGACGTCGGGGACGGCCTCCTGGATGAAGCCCTTGCTCTTGCCGATGACCTGCAGGCTGAACGCGACGTTGTCGAAGACGTTCTTCTGCGGCAGCAGCCGGAAGTCCTGGAACACGACGCCGAGGTTGCGCCGGAAGTACGGCACCTTGCGGCTCGAGAGGGTGCCGAGACGCTGGCCGAGGACGTGGATCTGCCCCTGCGACGGCTTCTCTTCCTTCAGCACGAGCCGCAGGAAGCTCGACTTGCCGGAGCCGCTCGCCCCGACAAGGAACACGAACTCGCCCTTGAGGATCTCGAGGGTGACGGCGTTCAGCGCGGGTCGGGGGTTGCCGACGTAGACCTTGGTGACTTCATCAAACCGAATCATGACGGGGATCACCCTAAGCGCGGTCCGCGACGATCAGCGCAGCGACTCGCTGCGGCGAGGCGGCTATGGATGTGCTGGGAGCCGCCACGTAGGCGGGGGCAGCCAGCACCGCGCCTCCTGCGTAAAACCAGTCCGACCTTCAGATTCTCCGCCAAGGCTCACAAACGAAATGAATAGCTGCATTCTTGTCCGGCATAGACAAATTTTTCGTTCCTACCAAGGCAGCCCGCTTCCAAAGCGCCGCGCTACGTGCTTTGCTACGACCCGATCGACGCGGACGGCAAACGCTTCAGCGGCGTTGACGAACGCAGTTACCTCTGTGGACAGCGGTTGAACATTTCGATCCCCGTGAGCGATTCCATTTCGCGTATCTACAAGTGAGGCAATCGCAAGTTGCAAACTCGCATTGTAGCTTTTCGATCGAGACAAAACAGAAAAGATGTTATCGATCTCATACATGCGAAATAATCGAACAAGGCTCTTTGGCTTTGGCGCCTTCATCCACTCTATGTTTCGGTCGGCGTCAAGGCCCGCGATAATCTCGCCATCCCGCCACAAATTCGCCGCAGTCAACGCAAATAATTTTAATTTGGCTTCGCGGTTATCCCACTGCATCTGGCCCATGTCATCAATATGGGCTTTTGACTGCGCGAGTCTTATCGCATTAGGAATATTCTCGGCCGTCAAACTTGCGGAGCCTAGAAAGTCGCTTAGTGTTTCATTGAGGCCGTATATGTATCGTTCGAGATGACTACATATCAAGACTGCACAAGCGCGCCGGTGCGCTGTGCGGGCTTTCTCAAGCAGTGCCGCTTGAGCATGACCAGGTCTTCCTGTGGCTCTAGGCCCGTGTGACCGGAGAGCACGAACTTCCTCAACACCAACCAAAAATTCTTGCAACGCTGGCGAGGTCACTTGAAGACCCGCGCGATCCCCACTGCGTCTAGGACCGCTTCATAGTTCGCAATTCGAAGCAAGGTGCGGTGCCTGTCCCCGGTTGCGCGCTGGATGGTGTCCAGAAACTCGGCGTTCTCGTGCAGCTGCCTCAACCTGTTCTCGACCTCACCTCTCTGATCCGCCAAGCTCTCCTCATCACGAGCACCTAATGTGACCAATTGCGTCTCGGCGAGGGCCCGGTTTATATTGCGCTCGGATCGCACACCATCAAGCGTCAATCGGAAGGCACTTGGCCCCCAAACAACGAGCGCATTGTTCACCGCTGAATGAAACCGCCACCGCTGCTCGTCCAAGTTCTGCGGACCCGCTGCGTTCGACCACTTAGCGAAGTCGTTCAAAAAACGATCGAGAGGAGGGCGGTAATCCTCCAGGCGATAGGACAGTGCCAGAAAGCGGATAAGCAGCTCATTATCGACCATCCGCTTGCGTGGGAGTTTCTGCCCGATAGCTCTTCTAAACGGTTGCTCGTGAACCAACTCGTTGATCATGTCCATGAAAGGACCACGATGGGTGCTGTTGCGTATCTCCTGCGCATTCAGGGCCATTGAGCCAGAGTTGAGACGCTCAAAGACCTCGAACTTCATAGATTCGTGGGACTCGTCTGTGATGATAATTGCTCGAATCACGCGAGTCCTAATCTTTCGCTGATCTCCAGTTGGCAATTGTTTGTACGTGAGGCCCCGGTAGGAATCATCCAACGCCTTGAGGCCAGACAACCTGAAGTCCCCGTCCAAAAAGCGAGCTATTGATGCTATTCGCTGATGACCATCGATGACCTCGTACTGATCGCCTGACTCAGCGAGGTACAGAACAGGAATTGGAACGTTCAGCAGAAGGGATTCAATGAGACGGCTTGCTTTCTGATTACTCCATACATACTCACGTTGAATGCTGGGCAATACCAGCTGGTCATCCGACCACCATTCCATAAGCGTACTTATGGACAAATCGTAAGACTGAGTAACGAGTCGTCGTTCACTCTGCGCAAGAGGTACTCGGCCCTCGAGATCAGACTCTTCTTCCTGAGCATCAATCAGATCATCCACGTGGCAACACTACCGTTGACGGACCACAGGGAGCGGACCAACCCGCCTACGAGAACTCCTAGCGACTCACGCGTCGCATAAGCGCGATTAAGTACTACTTTCGCCGCCTCACCCCGGGAACGACTCAAGCTGGCGCGCCCTAGACGTCACGCTTGCGCCAGCGGATGCCCGCCGAGATGAAACCGTCGAGGTCGCCGTCGAAGACGTTCGACGGGTTGTTGACCTCGTGCTCGCTCCGAAGGTCCTTGACCATCTGGTAGGGCGCGAGCACGTAGCTGCGGATCTGGTCGCCCCAGCTGGCGGTGATGTTGCCGGCCAGCTCTTTCTTCTTGGCGTTCTCGGCCTCTTTCTGCAGCAGCAGGAGGCGCGACTGCAGCACGCGCATGGCGGCCGCACGGTTCTGGATCTGGCTCTTCTCGTTCTGCATCGAGACGACGGTGCCGGTCGGGATGTGCGTCAGGCGGACGGCCGAGTCGGTCGTGTTGACGCTCTGACCGCCGGGGCCCGACGAACGGAACACGTCGACGCGGATGTCGTTCTCGGGGATGTCGATCGACTCGGTCTCTTCCATCAGCGGGATGACCTCGACCGCGGCGAAGCTGGTCTGACGCTTGCCGGCGGCGCCGAACGGGCTCATGCGCACGAGCCGGTGCGTGCCCGCCTCGACGCTGAGCGTGCCGAACGCGTACGGGGCGTCGATCTCGAAGGTGGCGCTCTTGATGCCGGCCTCTTCGGCGTAGCTGGTGTCCATCACGGTGGCGGACATGCCGTGCTTCTCGGCGTAGCGCAGGTACATGCGCAGCAGCATCTCGGCGAAGTCGGCGGCGTCGACACCGCCGGCCCCGGCGCGGATCGTGATGACGGCGGGCCGCGGGTCGTACTCGCCGTCGAGCAGCGTCTGCACCTCGAGGACGTCCATCATCTTCTGCAGCGCCTTGAGCTCGGCCTGCGCCTCATCGGCGCTCTCTTGGTCGTCACCGTCGTTCGCCATCTCGACGAGCACCACGAGGTCGTCGAGCCGCGCCTCGGTGGTCTCGAGCTTCTCGAGCTCGGACTGCCGGTGACTGAGCGCGCTGGTGACCTTCTGCGCGTTGTCGGTGTCGTCCCACAGGTCGGGGGCCGACGCCTGCTCGCTGAGCTCGGCGATCTCGGCGACCAGACGGTCTTGCCCGATCACCGCACGGATGTCTTCGAACGTGGCCCGGAGGGCGGCAATCTGCTCAGAGAAATCCAGTGCGATCATGGTCCCCGAGCTTACCCGGCCCGGGTGGGCGGGGCCCGCCCGGCCGCGCGCCCCCCGCCCCGCGCCTCGGGCCGCCCGCCTCGCGCCTCCCGCCTCGCGCCTCGCGCCTCGCGCCTCGCGCCTCGCGACGACAGGGTGAGGTCTCGTCTCATCCGCAGTACTCGGGCGGGGCGATGCGCGTCGTGCCCACGCTCATGTCGGTGATCCGGCCGGACGTCCCCACCACGAAGACGAGGTACTGCCCGTCGTCACCGGCGACGGCGTACTGCGTCCCGTAGTTGGCGTCGTGGTCGAGCGTCAGCTCGGCATCCGGGTAGGCGGCGAGGAGTCGCGCCTCGTCGTCGCCGAGGCCGATGCCGGACGCGGTCCGGGGGGTGGCGCTCGCCAGGGCGGCCGGGTCGTCGGAGGTCAGGTCGGCGGAGACCGTGGCGATCTCGGTCGCGTCCGGCGACGACGCGCGCGAGAGGGTGAGGGTCAGTCCCCGGCCGTCCGAGAAGAACGACGCCGGGCAACCGTAGCCGTCGTCCGGGTGCCGGTCGAAGGTCGTCAGCCGGGCGGCCTGCTCCTCGAGCGGCCCGCCGAGGACCAGCGGCCCGATCCGATCGGTGGAAACGATCCAGGTCGACGGGGCCGTCGGATCGTCCACCACCGGTGTCGGTGCCGGTGGTGGGACCGGTGTCGCCGACGGCGTCCCGGCCGGTTCGACGACACCCGGCGACGTGCCGGGATCGTCCCCAGGTCGATCGGACGGGAGCGAGGTGGGGGCCGCTTCACCGTTTCCCGACGGCAGGGGGCCACCCCCGGCGAGCGCGACGCCCCCGACGGCGAGCGCCACGGCGGCCACCCCGGCCACCGACAACAGGACGACCCGGCTGTGACGGGCAGAGCGGGCACGTTCGGGTTCTCGCTCGACGGTCACGGTCAGGAGGCCACGGATCGCTGCGGCACGATCACGATCGAGGCCGGGCCGGTCCGGCCTGCCGTGCTGGCCGTCGGGACGGACGTTCGGTGCGTCGCTCATCGGGTCTCTCCGTTCAGGGTGACGGGTCGGTCGGAGGTCGGCTCGGAGGACGACATCGCTCGCGCGAGTCGCGCCTTGGCCCGCGACAGCCGGGACTTGACCGTGCCCACCGGCCCCCCCAGAGCCTCGGCCGCGGTCGCCATCGGGAACTCCTCGAGCACGCAGAGCCCGAGGACGTCACGATCGGCCTTGCCGAGGCCGTCGAGGGCGAGGCGCAGCCGCCGGTTCCGAGCGACGACGTCGAATCGCTCGGCGACGTCGTCGGCGGGGTCGTCCACGACGGGGTGCGGCGGCAGGGAAGCCAGGGCGAGGCGGTGACGACGGGTCGACCTCGCGAGGTTCTGGGCGACGTGCCCCGTGGTCACCAGCAACCACGCGAGGATCGAGCCGTCGACGACGCGGACCGCGTCCCGACGGCGCCATGCCTCGAGGAAGACCACGGCCGTGACGTCCTCGGCGTCGTGCCGGTGACGGCACAGCCGCAGGGCGTGGCCGTGCACCCGGGCCTGGTGACAGTCGAAGACGGCCCCGAACGCGGCCGCGTCCCCGCCGACCGCCCGGGCCCAGACCTCGTCGTCCCCCGTCGCCGTCACCGGTCGCGCTCGCTTCTAGTCGTCATGTCGACGTCCCCTCTGATCCGTTGCTGCTTCCCCTACATGTCCGATCGCCGGGAAAGGTTCCCTCGTGCCGTTTCCCAAGGGTGCGGCGACGGTCAGCGCCGGGCGACGCCCGCTTCGCGGAGGGCCACGTCGGCGAGGCGTCGGACGACCGCGGGCTCCCCCGCACGCCAGGCGGCCACGGGGTCGGACGACACGGCGAGCGCGGCCTTCGCGTCGCGGCCGGTCAGCGCCCGCAGCGCGAGCAGGTCCTCGCCGCCCGGCAGGGCGAGCAGCGAACGGACCGAGGAGGCGCGGCGCACGAACGCGATCCGCCCGCGCAGCCAGACCCACAGCACCACAAGGCTCGGCACGCCGGCCACGACGAGCCCGGCGACCAGGGCCGCCCGGGCGACACCGTCCTGCTGCTGCCGTCCGGCGTCGGCCAGGGACTGCCCGGCCCCACTGGCCCCGTCGAAGGGCGCACTGGCGGCACCGCCGACCAGGGGCAACCCGGCCAGGGCCCGCGACGCGTCGTCCATGGTGCCCTGGAAGCCGGCCCCCGCCTCCTCGAGCTGCCTGCCGAGGTCGGCGAACGTGCCGATGAAGGACGCGATGCTCACCCCGAGCACGACGAAGAGGACGACGAGGCCGATCGCCACCACGTCTCCGGTCACCTGTCGGGTACGGACGAGGGGCGAGGCCGAGTAGAGCTGCATGGCCCCAGTCTGTCGCGAGGGGGCCTGCGAGGCCCGGCCCGCGCCTCCTCGGGTCCGTCGCCGACGCCGTCGCCGTCGCCGTGGCGACGACTACCGGGGCACGGTGCTGACGGGTCCGACGCGGGAGGTCGCGAAGTCGAGCGAGGTGACCGTCGTCGCACCGGCGGACAGGGCCACCCGCAACGCCCCCACCTGGTACGGACCGGTCGACCACTTGTCGGCCGGCGCGGTGGTCACGACGCCGCCGGGGTAGCCGGTCTGGTCGGGGCGCAGGTTCACGCGCAAGGACAGCACGGAAGGCAGACGCGTGGTCAGGGTGCCCACCGCGGTGACGACCGGGGCGAGCGTGGTCGAGAGCGTGGTGCCCAGGGTCGTGATCGGCGTGACGAGGGTGGAGCGGACGAGCGCGGCCACGGACGCGAGCAGCGAGCCGGCCGACCCCACGAGCGCCGCCAGCAGCGGGTTGAGCAGACCGCCGAGCAGGGTGGAGAGCGCCCCGCTCAGCACGCGCGTCGTGACCACCGACGTGGCGGTCGACGGGGACGCGAGCAGCTGGCCGAGCGATCCACCCATCGCGACGTCGACGGCGAGCACGTCGACGGGAACGCCGACCACCGTCGCCTTCAAGGTCACCGTCAGCGCCACCGACAGCTGCGCCGCCGACACCGCGGCCTGCAGAGCCGCCACGACCCGTTGGGTGAGGCCGTCGAGCAGGGACCCGACCGTGGTCGTGATCGAGGCCATCGCCGCCGCACTCAGCACGAGTTCGGTGTTGGGGGGGAGCCCGTTCGCCCCGCCGGACGGACCGACGAGCTTGGCCAGGTCGACCGACACGACACCGGTCGACGGGGTGATGGTGACCGTGCCGTCCGTGCTCGTGACCGACCCCGCGAGCACCGGGTCGACGGCCGACTGGAGGTTCAGCCCACTGAGGGTGACCGAACCGCTCACCCCGCCGAGACTGAGCAGGTTCGTGACGCCGTTGACCGTGGCGAGCACTCCGTCCCGGATGGTCCTCGAGATCGTGCCGTTGGTGCCCTGCAATCCGGCGGCGGCCGTGTTCAGGCTCGTGACCGTGCTCGACACCTGGCCCGACAATCCGGCCACGGCGGGGCTGTGCAGCTCGAGGGCGAGACCGGCGACGCCGTAGTCGCGGGTCACCCCCGTCACGCTGCCGTCGCCCCAGATGCGGCTCTCGAGGGCACGGCACCCGTCGATCGTCGCCGTCGACGCCACAGCGCCCACGGTCAGGTCGGCCCGGTCGAGGACGGTCGAGGCGGGCAGCACCGAGGTGAGGCCGACGCGGGCCGGGCCGGGCAGCGACGACGCGGGGGTCGTCGACGTCACGCCGAGACCGCCCTGGTCGCTCACCAACCCCGTGGCGGCGGCCGCCGTGCCGGTCGGGGCGACCCGCGTGAACTGGTTCAGGGCTCCGGCCGACCCCGCCGGCAGGTTCGTGCCGAGCCCGGTCAGGTCGAGGCCGACGAGACCCGGCCCCGCGCTCGCCGAGAGGGGATTGCGGAACGTCGTCGTGCCTCCGGCGTCCGTCGTCGGGGCGGGCGAGGTCGGCACCGCGGTGACGACGCCGGAGCGGGTGCGCGACAGGTCCGCGCCGCGCACGGCCGCGACGGTGTCGAGGTCGGTGCCGGCCAGGCTGCCGCGCACGAACCGGCTGGACGCGGCGGCGGCGTACCCGGTGTCGGTGCCGCAGGTGAACTTCGTGGTGCCGACGAGCCCGTACGTGCGCTCGGAGTCGGTCCAGGCGGCGGTCGTCACCGGCGGCGGGGGCACGACGACGGCTCCCACGACGGCGACGACGGCCGCGACCGCGACGACGGCCCGGCGCGCGGTGAGCGCCGCGACGAGGCGGGCGGCACCCGTCGGGCGTCGACGTCGGACGTGCGCGCCGGTCACGAGGTCACCGCCCGGCGTCGTCCGCGGAGGTGCAGCGAGAGGCCGACGAGCAGGGCGCCGGCACCCGCGATCGCCGGTCCGAGCGAGAGACCGCCGGTGAAGGCCAGGGAACGCGGGGCCCCCACGCCGCTGAGGGTCACGTCGACGGGGCGTCCGTCGTCGGAGCGTCCGTCGTCGGAGCCGTCGATGGCGGGGCCGGGCGTCGCCGCGTCCGTCGCGTCGGGTTCGGGCTCCGCCGGGTCACCGGGCGTGGCCGTGACGGTGGGTTCGGGCTCGGGAGCGGGCTCGGCCGGGAGCGTCGCGACGGGGTCCAGGGCCGTCGCCGTGATGCCGACGCCCACTCGGGCGCTCCGCCCCATGGAAGAGGTGTCGTCTGCCGCGCGCCCCCCGGCGAGGCCGAGGCTGACGAGCACGAAGACCCTCCCCGTGCTCCCAGCCGAGCGCACCGGCCACGAGGGACTGCCGTCGACGAACGAGGAGGCACGGGTCGGGGCGGTCACGGTCCGCGCCCCGGTCGCGCACAGCGGCGTCGTCTCGACCTGCTGCCACGCGACGTCGCAGGTCTCGACCCCCAACGTCAGTCCGGCCTCGTCGTCGACGAGCGAGCCCGAGCTGACGAGCTCGAGACCGAGCGCCACCCGGTCGCCGGTCGTGACGTCGGTCGCGATCTGCCAACGACCCGGGGCCGCGGGGGCGATGTCCTCGGTGCCGACCAGTTCGTCGGCCAGCACGAGGTGGCCGTCGAGGCCGGTCTCGGGAACGGGCTCGAGGGCACGGGCGGTGCCGGCCTGGACGGTGAGGGCACCGCCGAGCACGAACGCGGCCGTCCCGACGACCGCCAGCAGCGTCGGCGCGGTGCGGTGCCCGCGGGTCGTGGGTCCGCGGTGGGCACCGGTCGCCGGGTCCACGGTCGTCCTCACCCTCGACGGGCGGCGCCGCGTCGCGTCGGCCAGAAGGCCAGCACGACGGCGGCTCCGACGACGGCGACCGCAAGGCCTCGGGCCGGCGGGGTCGACATCGTCGTCAGGACGAGGCGGGGGCCCGGGGCGGAGCGACGACGATCCGGGCGTCGCGCACGACGTAGGGGGCGCGGTCGGCCGTGTCG